>JAAXGS010000175.1:0-12106 GCA_012271225.1 Dehalococcoidia bacterium
CCCGGAACCGTTCTGCAGCATGAGCTGCTCCCGGGGAACACCAACAACTTTCTGGCCGCCGTCGTCGTGCAGGGGCAGTGCGCCGGCCTTGCCTATGCCGATATTTCAACGTCCGAGTTCGTCACGCTCCAGCTTGCAGTGGATGATCTGCAGACGGAGATTGCCGCTTTGGCTCCGGCAGAGGTGCTTGTGTCGGAGGGCCGTGAAACACCGTTCAACGCCGAAGGGTCTGCGGTTGTTCCCGTCGATGCGTCCACTCTTGACGAGAGTGACGCGCGAACGCGGCTGCTGGCGCACTTTGGCGCGCGGACTCTGGATGCGTTTGGCTGTGAGGGGCTGCCGCTTGCCATCGCGGCGGCGGGCGGCGTGCTGGCCTATCTGCAGGAAACCCAGCGCGGGGCACTGACGCAGATTCAGACGCTCGCCACACGCAGAACGTCCGAGACGATGGTTCTCGATGCGCAGACGGTCCGGACGCTGGAACTGTTTGAGGGGTCGGCCGGCGGCACGCGCGAGGGCTCCCTGCTGGGACTGTTGGACGCCACGCAGACGGCCATGGGTGGACGCCTCCTGCGGCAGTGGCTTGGGCGGCCGCTGCTCAACCGGGCCGCCATCACGGAGCGGCATGATGACGTTGCGGCGCTTGTCGACGACGCGCTGCTCCGCTCCCGCGTTCGTGCCGGGATGCGCGGCATGCCGGACCTGGAGCGCCTGATCAACTTCATCCGCACCGGCGGGGCCGCGCCGCGCGACGTTGTTGCAGTCCGGCGCGGCCTGGACGCGGTCGCCGGCCTCTCTGAAATCCTCACTGAAACGCCGCTGCCGGAGTCCGAACAGGACGTAAATGACGAAAAGCCGCCTCTTGCGTGGACGCGCGACTCAATCAGGCCGCACAGAGAGGCGCGTGAGCTTCTGCATCAGGCCATTGCGGAGGAGCCGGGAGCGACGCTTTCCGGAGGCGGCGTGGTGCGGGTGGGCTTTTCCCAGGAGCTTGAGGACCTGCGCGCCCTGTCCGCCGATGCGCGCGTGGCCGTCGCGGCGCTGGAGACCGGGGAGCGCGAGGCGACGGGTATCCCGACGCTGAAGATCGGCTACTCCAGGGTCTTCGGGTACTACATCGAGGTCACACGCCCGCATCTGTCCCGCGTGCCGGCGGAATACATACGCAAGCAGACCGTCGCGGGCGGTGAGCGGTTCTTCACCGGGCGGCTGAAGGAGCTTGAGGTTCAGATCGCGGAGGCGCAGCAGCGGGCCGAGGAGCTGGAATCCGCAATCTTTCGGCAGGTGTGCAGTCAGATTGTGAGTGAGGGCGAGGAGATTCTGTCGACGGCGCGGGCGGTGGCGCGGCTGGACGTGCTCACGGCGTTTGCGGAGAACGCGGCGCGGCTGCGGCTGGTCAGACCGGAGATCGACGACTCCGCCGCGCTGGAGGCAACCGCCGCCCGCCACCCGGTGGTGGAGGCGTCCCTGGCTGAGCCGTTTGTCCCGAATGATATTCGCCTGACGGGGGAGCGTCCGATCGCCATCATCACCGGGCCAAACATGGCGGGGAAATCGACGTATCTCCGGCAGATTGCCCTGGTCGCCCTCCTCGCGCAGGTTGGATCGTTCGTTCCAGCGGCGCAGGCCCGTGTCGGACTGGTGGACCGCATCTTCACCCGGGCCGGACTGCATGATGACATCTCGACGGGGCGCTCCACGTTCATGGTGGAGATGACTGAGACGGCGTCCATCCTCCATCAGGCCACGGAGCGCTCACTCATCATTCTGGATGAGACCGGGCGGGGGACAAGCACCTATGACGGCCTGTCCATCGCGTGGGCCGTGGTTGAGCACATCCACAACCACCCGCGCCTCCGCGCGCGCACCGCATTCGCCACGCACTACCATGAGCTTGTTGAACTGGGCGAGACGCTCCCGTATGCCTTCAACCTCCGTGTCCTTGTGTCCGAGGAGGAGGGGAAGATCGTGTTCCTCAGGCAGGTCGCGCCGGGCGGCGCGGACAGATCGTACGGCGTGCACGTGGCCCAGCTTGCCGGCCTGCCCCGTGACGTCGTGGCCCGCGCGCAGGAGGTCCTGACCCGCCTTGAGGATGGCGCAGGAATGACGGGCGACGTCGTGAGAGCGGGGCAGCCCGCTCTGTTCACCCTGCAGTCCGGCCCGGCGGAAACGCCGCATCCGATGGAGGAGATCGAGCAGGAGATTCTGCGGCTCGCCCCGGAGCAGATGACGCCCCTTGAGGCTCTGGCCAAACTGTATGACCTGCGGCGCATGGCGGAGCGGGGCGCGAACGGGCAGGGCGCAGTGAGCGGCGAACGGGACGGCGAAGGCCGACATGCCGATTGAGCTCCTTGACCGGGACGTCGCGTCCAAAATCGCGGCCGGCGAGGTCATCGAGCGGCCGGCGTCAGTCGTCAAGGAACTGGTGGAGAACTCCCTCGACTCCGGCGCCGGACAGATTGAGGTGGAGATCGTTCGCGGCGGTCTGGAGATGATTCGGGTCACGGACGACGCGAGCGGCATTCCGGAGGATGAGCTGGAGCTGGCGGTGCTTCGGCACGCCACCTCAAAGCTGCGATCCGTGCAGGACCTCTCGCGGATTGGGACGCTCGGCTTTCGCGGGGAGGCTCTGGCATCCATCGGCGCGGTCGCGCGCCTGTCGCTCGTCTCCCGCGTGCCGGGCGCGGATGCCGGCCACTACGTCCTCGTAGCGGACAATGACGTCGTGGAGCGCGGTCAACAGGGCGCGCCGTTCGGCACAACGGTCTTTGTCAGGGACCTGTTCAAGAACGTTCCCGCGCGGCTTGCGTTCCTGCGCTCCGCGGGCGCGGAGGGCGCTCGATGCGTCACCGTCATTGAGCAGTACGCGCTGGCGCATCCGGACGTGTCATTCCGCGTGATCGTGGACGGGCGGCTTGCATTTCACTCGCCCGGCAACGGAGACGCCGTTCCGGTCCTGATCGAGATGTGGGGCCCGGACACCGCCTCCGCCATGATTCCCGTTCAACCGACGAACGTCGGCGGCACGACAGTGACGGGATACGTCAGCGAGCCGGGACTGACGCGCCCGCGCCGAACCGGACAGGTCATGTTCGTCAACGGCCGGTTGGTGGAGACGCGCATTCTGTCCTACGCCGTCGCGGATGCCTATCGGGACATCGTGCAACGCGGCCGGTATCCGCTCGTCGTGCTGTTCGTGACCGTCCCGCCGCATGACGTGGACGTGAACGTGCACCCCACCAAGGCGGAGGTGCGTCTGCGGCGCGAGGGAGAGGTGATCGCCGCCGTGCAACGCGGAATCCGCCGCACGCTGGCCGCCCGGGGCGTCGTGATCGCCCCTGCCGAAGGCGCGTCGGACGCCGACCGCGCTTCGCAACCGATTCCGGCAGCGCCGGCGGAGAGCGACGTCGAACTGGAATCGCCGCCCCTGCTGGCGCAGACGCCGTCGGATGAGGGCGAGGGGGGCGGCCGGGAGGGGGTTGCCCGGCAGGCCTCTCAGTTCACGCTGCGGCCCGTGGGGCAAGTGGGCCTGACATACATCGTCGCAGAGGGCCCGGACGGCATGTATCTCATTGATCAGCACGCCGCGCATGAGCGCGTGGTGTTTGAGCAGGTGCTCGCCGGAAGAATGAGCGAGGCGAAGGCGTCACAGGGGCTTCTGACTCCTGTGACGATTGAGCTGACGGCGAGCCAGCGCTTGGCGCTGGAGCCGCTGGGCGCGCTGCTGGCCTCCTACGGGTTCGAGTGGGAGCCGTTTGGCGAGGACGCCATCCTGTTGCGCGCGATGCCCGTGACGCTGCGGGAATCGGAGGCGGCGCAGGCGCTGATTGAGGTTCTGGATCGGCGTCCGGATGATGAGGTCATCGCCTCAGACAGCCTCCAGGACGGCGGGGAGGGCATCATGGACTCGCAGGAGAGGCGAATCGCGGCGACCATTGCGTGTCACAGCACCGTCCGCGCTGGACAGGCCCTTTCACTGTCTGAAATGGAGTCTCTCTTGACGATTTTTCAGGAGGCCGATTTCCCGCGCCTGTGTCCGCATGGACGGCCAACAATGGTTCACCTGAGCGCCGCGCAGCTGGAACGGCAGTTTGGCCGCCGCTAACGCCAACGGATTTAGCGCTGTTGCGCGTCTCCTTCGTGCCCTGGGCGCTACAGCACAGTGGTGGCCAGTTGCTCAAAGCGCACGTTTGGGTCGGCTATCTTGTCTTTCTTGGAGGCATTGCACGCCGCGTGCGTCAACTGGAGATTGAAAATATGAGAGGAGCCTCCCTTGCTTGAGGGATGCTTGTGGTCAATCTCCAGCGGTTCGGTCAATGCTTTCTGGCAGATCGGGCATACGCCACGTTGGTGCTCATATAGCATCGTCTTCTTTTGCGCGTATCTTGAGAACCAACGCGCGTTCCGCTTTTGACGGTACTCCGTCGTACGCTGACGCGCATTCCGCCGCGCCTTATGAGCGGGGTTTTTCATGTATTCAGTTGCGCGCTGAATCGCGCGCTTTCTGAGGTCAGGATCATTTTGGTAGCGATGGTTCTGTCGCGCATTTGCCCGCGCACGATATTCGGGACTCTTTACCATATGCCTATTGCGCCTTGTTGCGCACGGTACACATCGTTGCGCTTTAGTTCTACGGTTGGCGATACTGGCGCCGCAGTCCACACAGACACGTGTAGCCCTCCGCGCGCGCACGGTGGCGCGTGCTGCGGCGTTATTGCGTGCCCGTTGCTCTGGGCTCCGCGCGGCTTCCTGCATGTGCGCTTCTGCGCACGATGCACACCGTACCGCCCGATTCCCGCGTGTGGTGATGTCCTTCCCGCAATCCGGGCAAGCGCGTGGATGCTTCTGTCGGTAGATTTCGCGTGGGCGCGCTCGAACGCATGACCTACAGAACCGCGCATTGCCCCGGAGTTCTCCGATATTCACGCCGCAGTCCTCGCAGAGCCGATCCCCGCGTGCGTGCGTAGGTCTATGGTGCTTGTACCAAGAGTCACGTGCTACAGCAAGATTCTTCGCCTTTTGACATGGCCCACATCGGATTGAACGAAGATGACGCTCCGAGATATCTACGCCACAGTCAGTGCAGGCGCGCGGGGAGGTCACGGATCCGTACTCGCGTGTGTTAGTACCCATACATCCGCCATACATTTTCAAGATAGTCTTCTAGGAGGTCAGACACGTCGTCCTAGTACTCGTCTCATAGCGACTCAATGCAGTCCTCGCATTGCTGTGAGGGCTCTCGGTGTTCGGGGTCATCCGCGCTTCTCATTTCCCAACTGTCAGGCTCGACGTGGATGTATCAAGGGCAGGTCATACCAAGCGTCATGCTAGTAGGCCCGGAGTGTCAGCGCGACGAGCGCCATCCTGGCTCCACGTTGTAAGTCACTACCCGGTCGTCACTCGGATATGGGCTCTCCGCGCCGGGCCCGCGCACAAATGCCGTGAACGCGATGACGGCGATGATGACCACTGCGCCCAGCACCGCGACCCCGATCAGATTGCCCTTGATGTGGTCCATGACTCCTCCTATATCGGGTCAAATGCTCCGTGAGCACGTCCTCCCCCTTTGGATGCTGTCACAGAACTAGCAGACGTTCACTTCGTAACGCGCCCCCGCCGTGTGACTATAGCGGTTACGAATCTTGACGCCATGCCGTACCGCGAACTGTTTCTCGGCATCTGTGTAGTCACCCTCCCAAAGCCCATAGCTCCCATCACTGCGATAGGCAACTTTGATGGGCTTTCCACACACCCAGCATTCGTAGTCTTGGATGCGGAGCACACGCGCCAATAGCGGCTTGCCGTGTTGGTCGCAAGTATTCATCGCCTCACACATCCCTTGTTTGATGGCTTCTTGTACACGCTGTCAGTTACCTCAAGGAATGGAATATCTGGGTGAGGACTTTCGGGGCATCTTGAACACTTCCACGCACCCCCTCGCTTTCCTCTGTCCCAAGTCAGATCAAAGAGCTCCCAGTGATGGCGATAAGGTCTCACAAAGTGATAGAAGCGTGTTCGCGCAAAGTAGACACTACCGATAAGAGCGGTTACGGAGAATATTATGGACGCTGCCGCTTCTAATATCATAAGCAAGTTCATATACTCTCCTAAATTGCCCCTTTCCCTATGCTCCCGCTAATATGTTCTACCACCTGCTGCTCGCGCCTGGCAAGCTTCGCATGGACGGCCGGCAGTGGCTCACCTGAGCGCCGCGCAGGTGGAACGGCAGTTTGGCCGCCGCGAGCGCGTGTTCGTCGTCTAGCGCTGCTGCAGGACTTGCGGCAGGATGTCGCGGACAATGTCCACACGCATGATGATCGCAGTTCCTATCCGTTCCGGATCGCGGGCCTGCTCCGCGGGGACAACGCGGTCCCAGACCTGCTCCCACAGCGGATCACCCTTGGGGTGAAAGGTCACCTCGCCATAGAATCGCCAGCCAACGCGGAGCTCGTGGTTGCGAAAGATGACCGCGGCCCTTGGGTTCGCCTGCATGTTCTGCATCTGATTGCGCGGCTCCCGTTCCCACCATGCGATGTGGTCATCGTCCCAGATCATCACGCTTCCCCGGTATCCAACTCCCGGTTCGCCGTTGCCTGAAGCGGTGGCGATGATGCACGGGTAGCCCTTCTCCAGCGCGGAATTCACGTGCTCACGCATCTCATCGGTCAGCCTGATCATGCGATTGAATCCTCCGTTGTTCGTCTGCTGTTCGTCTGCCTGCAGGTTGACGGCCCCTCGGCCGGGGGAGCGTAGCGCCCGTGTGTAGTGTAAACTCTAGACTCGTCGGCGGGCAGTGCTGACGCCGTGAGGAAGGGGGCGCGCAATGACGATGCGAGGCGCGGCGGCGATTGTCGGTTTCGCCGAGATGCCCACCCGCAGAACCTACGAGGGCCGCACCGCGATGGGGCTGATGGCGGAGGCATCCCGCGACGCGATGGCGGACGCGCGGATACGCAAGGAAGAGATCGATGGCCTCATCGTCGAAGGCGGTGATTTCTACCCCGCCGCCATCGGCGAATACATGGGCCTCAACCCCAACTTTGTCACCGGCGTGAGCACTATGGGTGCGAGCGGCGCGACGGCCACATCCGTGGCGGCCATGGCCATTCACTCCGGCCTGGCCAATAACGTGCTGGTCACGCTGTCCGCGCCGCGTGAGACCGGAATGCCGTGGGGCAGCCCTCCCTCACCGGGGATGCGGACGGAGTTTGAGAACCCGTACGGCCCGGCCGTGGCGGCCAACACGGGCTATGGCCTGATGTACTCCCGTCACATGCATGAGTACGGCACAACGCAGGAGCAGCTGGCGAACATTGCCGTCAATCAGCGCTATAACGCTCTGGAGAATGAGAACGCCGTCTTTCGCGGGCAGCCGCTGACCGTTGAGGACGTCCTCAATTCCCGCTATATCAACTACCCGATCCGGCTGCTGGAGTCCGTGATGCCGTGCGCGGGCGGCGCGGCGATCATTCTGACCTCCGCGGACAGGGCGGATTCCTTCCCGAACCGTCCCGTGTACCTGCTGGGCGCAGGCATCGCCTGCGACCCCCTCACAGGATGGGCGCGTGAGCGTCTGACGCGTTCCGTGGTGACCCGCTCAGCCCCCATCGCGCTGCAGATGGCGGGCTACGGTCCCTCGGACATTCAGTTCGCCCAGTTCTATGACTGCTACACGATTCTGCACGCGGTCTGCCTCGAGGACGCCGGACTTGTCCCCAAGGGCGAGATCGGCCCCTTCTTTGCGGCGACGGACACGACGTACAAGGGATCGTTCCCGATCAACACGGACGGCGGGCAACTCTCATGCGGGCAGCCGGGTGACGCGGGCGGTTTCCGCCACGTGGTGGAGGCGACGCGGCAGATCATGGGCCGCGCCGGCGTGCGGCAGGTGGAACGGAACGATCTCTGCATGGTGAATGGTTGAGGGGGCACGGTGAGCAGCATGGCCACCCTGGTCCTCGGGTCCGAGGACACGCTGTAGAGAGAAGCGGGATCGCTGTACGCGGGCAACCCTGCCGCGCGGAGTGACTGGAACGACGATGACGACGGAATACACAAAGCCCCTGCCGATCCCGGGCGGGATGTACGGCGCGACGCGGGGTGATTTCACACAGCCGTTTTGGGAAGCGACCAAACGGCATGAGTTGGTCATTCAACGATGCCGCACGCATGACGGCTTCTTCTTCTACCCCCGGGAACTCTGCCCCGTCTGCCTGTCATCCGACCTGGAATGGGCGCCGGTGTCCGGCCGCGGCCGCGTCCACGCCTTCACAATCGTGTATCAGCCCAACGATCCCCGGTTCAATGATGACGCGCCGTATGTGTACGCGGCGATACAGCTTGATGAGGGCGCGCGGATCATCTCCAACGTCATCGACATTCCGCCGCATGACGTCACGGTGGACATGCCCGTTGTCGCCGTCTTTGAGGACGTCACACCGGAGTGGACCCTCGTTAAGTTCAGGCCGGCTTGACACTCCACCCTGCGTGTCACCCCCCCGCTCCCTCTCGCCCCGCCGTCACGGCGGGGCGGCTGACGTGACCACTCGATGACGGCCCCCGCCGCCGCTCCCCCCGGGCGGACAGGGTGGGTCGTCATGGCCGCGCTCTGGGTGCTGGACGGCACATCGACGGTCATGATCTTCCTGATCGGCGTGGCGTTGCCGGAGATCAGGAACGACTTTGACACGCGCCCGGTGCAGGAGGGTTTCCTGGGCGCGGCCTTCTTCATCGCGCTGACGACGCTCTCGCTCCCATCGGCAATCTGGATGTCCCGATTCAGCCCCCGCCTGCTCACCCTGCTGGCGCTGATTGGAATGATGGTGACGGCCGCCGCGCAGGGATTCGCGCCCAACTACTGGATCCTGTTCGCGGCCCGCCTCCTGTTCATGTACGCGCTGGTCTCCCGCACGCAGGCGGAGGTGCTGCTGATCCAGCAGTGGTTCTCCGGGCCGCGCATCGCCGTTCTGAACTCCGTCACCGTTGCCAGCTTCGGCCTGGGCCAGCTTGCGGCAATCGGCGCAGTGCCGCTGATCATGCAGCTGGTGGGCGGCTGGCGCGGCGTCCACCTGTTGTTGGCGGCGGTCTACGCCGCCGTGGCCGTTGCTTGGCTGATTGTTGGCCGGGAGCGGCCGTATCAGTACACGCCGATGGAGGGAGATCCGGCGGCCCAGGGGACTGAGCCGGCCGCCGGCGGGCCCGCGGGAGTCATGCGGCGGCATCCCGTGCTGTTCCTGTTGGCCTCAACGCAGTTTGGGGGCGCGATTGCGTGGGCCTCCTTCATCACGTTCTTCCCGACGTTCGCGCTGGAGACGCACGGGCTCTCACTGATTGCCGTGGGCGTCATCTTCTCCGCGTTCCCCATCGGCGGAACCATCGGCTCGCTGACGGTCGGCCTGTTGTCGAACCTGGCGCGGCGGCGCAAGCCGTTCATCTTCCTGCCCGGTTTCGTCATGCCGATTCTCTATCTGACCATCATGAACCTGCCGCCGGGGGCATGGCTGCCGTTCCTGATCGCCCTCGGGATCATGACGACGTCCGTCGTCCCCATGGTGCTGACGGTTCCGTATGACATGCAGCTGCGCCCGCGTGAGGTGGCGGTGGCCGTTGGGCTTGTCAGAACAATCACGCCGCTTGGCTCCGCCATTGGCCCGATTCTGAGCGGAGCGCTGCAGGAGCAGACCGGCTCGCTTGAGCAGGCGCTCCTGATTGTGCTGCCCGTATCGATCTCCGTTGGCCTGATCGGGCTGCTGCTGCCGGAGTCACATCCGGCGCGCCGTTCAGCGCAGTCGGTCAGGGCGGAGTGATTCTGACGCGACGACTCACGCCGCCGCGCCCTGCCAACGCATGGTTCGGATAATCGGCGTCGCGTAACGGGGTAGGGCAGACGTCAGCGGGACTTCCACTGCGGCGCGCGGCGCTCCGCGAACGCCTTTGGGCCCTCCTGGGCATCCTCGCTGCCAAGCACCTTCGCGCTCAACTCCTGCGCGAATCGGTAGGAGTATTCCGGCGGCATGCTGCGCCCCACGTACGCGATCTGCTTGATGGCCTGCACGGCCATGGGAGCGCAGAGCTTGACCTCCGCGGCGAGCGCCTCCGCCGCCTCCGTCAGCGCGTCACGGTCCGGATGCACGGCCTGAACAAGGCCAACCCTGAGGGCATCTGCGGAGGAGATGCGGCTGCCCGTGAGCATCATGCGCAGCGCGTCGCCCGTTGGGATCATGCGCATCATGTGATGGAGGCCGTAGGCGGGCATGATGCTCCATCGCGGCTCCGGCAGGCCGAACTGCGACTGCTCGGTCGCGATGCGGATATCGCACTGCATCGCCAGCTCAAGGCCGCCGGCCACGCAATAGCCGTCGATCGCCGCGATGATGGGCTTCCACACGCCCAGATCGGGGATGAATCGGGAGCCGGAGTCATTGCCCGCGAAGGCCGACAGCCCGCGCGACTGCCGATCCCCGACCTCCTTGAGATCGGCGCCTGCGGAAAAGGCCCGCCCGCCGGCTCCGGTCAGAATGGCGACGAGCAGATCGTCATCGTCCCTGAAGTCGACCCAGATATCGTGCAGGCGGGAACTCACCTGGGAGTTCAGCGCGTTCATTGCCTCCGGTCGGTTCAGCGTGACGTATGCGATGCGGTCCCGCTTCTCATAGAGGACGACGTCCGATGCGTCCGTCATGGCTCCATTCCCCCCTGTCCATCATCCGTGCGGCCTGTGTCTTTCATTCGGACGGTAGCGGGAGACCCGCGCGCCGTCAACCGCCGGGCTCGCGGCCCCCGCGCCGAATTGCCGTATGGTAGTGAGTGCCATGATGAGACGTAATCGGTTGCCGCCGGCGTGCTCGCCGCGTGAAAGAATGAGGATGGTCCGTCCGATATCCGGAGGGCCATCGGAGTGACCTATTTCCTGACGACGCTCTTTGGCAGCGGGCCGTTGCGCTCATTCCAGTCCGCCGATTACAGCCTCTATTGGATCTCATCCGTCCTGTCGATCATGTCGCACATGATGCTCATCCTGTTCCGGGGGTGGGTTGCGCTGGAGTTGACGAACAATACGAACATTGTGACGGCCGCCGCGACGGCCGGGGAGCTGCCCTCATTGATTCTGTCATTGCCGGGCGGCGTGCTCGCGGATCGCCTCAACCGAAAAGTCATTCTGATTGGCGCGGAAATCGTCACCGTCGTCACGCTGCTGGTGTTCGTGGTGCTCATGGCAACGAATCAGATAGAGGTCTGGAGCCTCATGGTTCTCACCGCGATTGCCGGGATCGCCTTTGCCCTGGCGATACCGTCGCGCATGGCAATTGTTCCAAACCTTGTGAGCCGCGCGAACATGGCGAACGGCATTGCGCTGTCATCCATCATGTTCAGCGGCGGGATGTTTCTCGGCAACCCCATTGGCGGCTATGTGACGGATGAACTGGGCGACGCGGCGGGGTTCCTGCTGGCCGCAGTGCTGTCCATCGTATCCATCCTGTTTCTCCTGCCCGTGAATACGCGGCAGGACATCCACCGGGGCGCGCGGAGCATGATGAGCGTGGCGCGGGACACGGTGGAGGGAGCCGTGTTTGTCTGGCGGTACAAGATCATCATGGGACTCATGGCGATTGCCGCCGCCGCCATCGTTTTCGGGTCGCCGTACCAGTCCATCCTTGTGGTCTTCTCCAGGGACGTGCTGGATTCCGCCGCAACGGGCGCGGGCATCCTGGGCTCAGCCGCCGGGGCCGGCTCCATGATGGGCTCCATCACCATCGCGTCATTCAACACGCCGCGCGCCATTCGCAACACGATTCTGATAGGCGGCATCGGATTCGGACTGGCGCTGCTCGCATTCAGTCTCTCCCCCGTTCTGATGCTCTCCGCCGCTGTTGCCCTGATGGCGGGCTACGGGTTCCAACTGTGCCTTGTGGCAACCACGGCCCGCGCGCAGATGGTGATCAGTGACTCCATGCGCGGGCGCGTGGCGGCGGTGCGAACGACGACATGGGGCGCCGCCCCCCTTGGGTTCACGATGATTGGCTGGCTTGCCCAGCAGTACGGCGCGCCCACGGCAACGGCCATCATGGCGATGATCACCCTTGCGGCGACGCTGCTGATCATTCTG
>JAAXGS010000175.1:12241-12704 GCA_012271225.1 Dehalococcoidia bacterium
TTTGCGCCACGAGCGGCAGGTCCTGAGGCTCTGTCCATTTGGCGCGGTTTTTCTTGTACGGCTGTGGGAATGCGTCCGTTTCCAGAACGATGGACTCCAGCGGCACGTGATCGGCGATGATCTGCTGCAGGTCAGGAAGGCGGAGCAGCGGCTTGGCGAGCGACAGCCGGACGCCCTGCTCCAGGCAGGCCAGGGCATAATCCTCCGGCCCCTGGAAATAGTGCGCAACCACCGGCACTGCGCCCCCGGTCTCTTCCGCGATGATGCGCAGCGGCTCCATGCCGGCCTCACGGTTATGGAAAATGACCGGCAGGCGCAGCTCAACGGCGAGCCGCAGCTGCGCGCGAAAGGCCTGTTCCTGCGCGGCGCGGCTCACCCGGCCCTTCATCCAGTCAAGGCCGATCTCACTGATGCAGACCACACCCGGGGCGGCTGCCAGCGCGCGCAGGCGCTCGATATCCGC
>JAAXGS010000176.1 GCA_012271225.1 Dehalococcoidia bacterium
GAGGGATGCGTCACCGGCTCCCATGCCAGTTCCGATACGTGGATCAGGCCGTCCGCGCCGCCCAGGTCAACAAATGCGCCGAAATCACGGATTCCGGTCACCCGGCCCTTTCGCAGGGCGCCCTCCTGCAGTTCCGCGAAGAGCTGTTGCCGCTGCTCCACCCGCATGTCCTGGGACACGGAGCGCTCCGAGAGAATGGCGCGCTGCCGGCGCCTGTTCACCTCAATCACCTTGAACTGGTGCTCCTGGCCAACCAGGCTCTCAAGCGCCTGAAGTTGATCGTCGCCGTCGCCCTGCGCCAGCTCGCGATGCTCCACGGACAACTGGGAGAGCGGAACGAAGGCCTGAACGCCGCGGGTCTCAACAAGGATTCCGCCGCGATTGTGCCCGACGACCTTGCCGGTGATGACCTCCTGGCTTTCCTTTTCCTTTTCGAGCTGACGCCAACCCCGCTCCGCCTGCGCGCGGTCATAGGAAAGCATGTACTGTCCCGCCTCATCCGTTCGGACAAGGGTGGCGACAATGAAACTGCCTGCCTTGAGAGAGCGCATCTCCTCATCCGGCATGCTGCGCATCTCCCGAAACGGGATCACGCCCTCGCTTTTCGCGCCGATATTGACGAGGAGGCCCTCGTCATCCATGTGGACAATCGTGCCCTCAACGGCCTCTCCCCGCCGCAGAGTGGGCATGGTGTGACCCTCTGCGGCCAGAAGTTTGGCCATCTCGCTCTCTTCCGGTCGCGGCGATTCCTCTGAATTACCGCCCTCTGTGGGGCTTTGAAGCATAACGTCCCCTGACTACGGCGCGTAGCGCGGTGATGCCCAAAGTATACACCGTAGCGCGCGCCCCGAATAGTGGACAGAGCGCTGACGCATTCCACAATGCGCCCGCGCCAATGCGCCGGCGCCGGCAGGAGAACGCCGCGCCCGCCCTGACGGGGCGCAGGACAAGCAAGGCGTGGAAGGCGGCGCGCCTTTTTGAGCAGATGCCCCGATGGGCGGCAATCCGGGCCGCGCGGAGACACAGGTTGGTCTCCGCCGCGCGCGGGGCTATGGTATTCACCATGAATAATCGGGAATGGCGGCTCATTGTGGATGCCCGTGAAACGGGCCAGGGAAACATGCTCCTGGACGAGGCGCTGGCCGTTCGCGTCGCTGAGGGGCACTCGCCGCCGACGCTGCGCATCTACGCATGGCCCTGTCACGCGATCTCTCTGGGCCGGCATCAGCCCGCCGCTCCCCTGCTGAACGAGGAGCGCTGTCAGGACGAGGGCATCGAGATTGTGCGGCGGCCCACCGGCGGAAAGGCCGTCCGCCACAGCCCCGGCAATGTGACGTACAGCGTCATCGGGCGCGATGACGCGCCGCCCATGTCACGTGATGTGACGCGCAGTTACGCCACGGTGAATCAGGCGCTGGTTGCCGGGCTTGGGATTCTGGGCATTCGCGCGGCAGTTCGCGACCCTGCCCCCCTCTGGCCTGAAACCGGAGTCGACTTTGGCTGCTTTGAGTCGCCGGGGCGGCATGAAATTTACTGGGCGGGCCGCAAGCTGGCCGCGGGCGCGCAGCGTCGAACCGGTGGCGTGATTCTTCAACAGGGAACCATTCCGAACACGGAAACGGGGGCGGACCTTGCCGCCTTGCTCTGTCTTGGCCCCGGGGAGCGGGAGCGACTCCGCCGCGACCTCACGGATCGCACCGGCTCACTGGCGCGGGCCCTGGATGACGCTCCGGATTTTGCGCGCGCCGCGGACGCGCTGCTCGAGGGGTTTCGCCGCGCGTGGGGCATTGACGTCCGGCCGGCGCCGGTCACGCCGGCTGAAGAGCGCCTCATGCAGCGGCTGTCACAGAACGGTCGAGGGTGATCCGCGCCGCCGTGCGCCTGACGGGTATACCCTTGGGCAATGGCATTCGCGCAGAGAATACGATCCGGAAGCCGCTACAAGTGGCTTGTGCTTGTCACGGTTGGGCTCGGCATCCTGACAAGCACCGTCGATGGCTCCATCACAAACATCGCCCTGCCGGAACTGGGCAGGGTCTTTGGCGTCGATCCCAGCATCATTTTGTGGGTCAGCGTGGCCTATCTGCTTGCCAGCATCGGCCTCATGCTGACGCTTGGCAGCCTGGGCGACGCCATCGGCCGCAAGCAGGTATTCCTGACCGGCTTTCTGGTGTTCGGCATCGGGCTGATCATCACGCCATTGAGCACAACGCTGCCGATGCTTCTCTTTGGCCGCGTTGTTCAGGGCATCGGTCAGGCAATGATCATCGCCAACGGGAATGCGCTGGTGGTGTCCGCATTTCCGGCGACGGAGCGCGGGCGCGCGCTGGGCATGGAGAACGCATTCGTCGGCGTCGGCCTGGCCAGCGGCCCGCCGTTGGGCGGGTTTCTGCTGGACCTGTGGGGTTGGCAATCCCTCTTCTACACCCGCGCGCCGTTCATGGCCGTGTTTTTTGTGATGGGCCTCCTCTTTCTGCAGAACGATCGGCAGGAGGGGCGGCACATGCGCTTTGACTTCTTTGGCGCGCTTGCCCTCTTCGGCTTCATCTCCGCATTTCTGCTGCTGCTGAACAGAGGGCCGCGGCTGGGCTGGACGGAGCCGCTCATCATCGGCCTCGGCACAATCGCTGTGCTCTCACTCATTGGATTCCTCTATGTGGAATCGCGCTCCCGCATGCCCGTGCTGGAGATTCATCGGGGCGCGCGCATGTTGCGGGAACGCATGCCGGTGCTGGAGTTGAGCCTCTTTCGCAGTCGTCTGTTCTCAACGGCCAACGCCGCGAACGCCCTGCAGTTCATCAGTCAGGGCGCGATCATCATTCTGTTGCCGTTCTTCCTGCTCGACGGGCGGGGGTTTACCGCCAGTCAGGCCGGCCTGATCCTGATCACCCTGCCCGTTGTGCGGCTCGTCATCGCGCCTGTGGCGGGATGGGCGGCGGACAAAGTGTCGTCGCGCATCGTCGCGACGGCAGGGTTGATAGTGATGACCGGCGCGTACATGGGGCTGCGCGGCGTGGGAATCGATACGCCCGTCGCCATCCTCATAACGCTGTTGCTGGCGGAGGGGGCCGGCAGCTCGATCTTTGGCCCCGGCAACAACAGCGCCATCATGGGCGCCGTGCCACAATCTCATCTCGGCACGGCCTCCGGCATGATCGGCACCGTGCGGCAGATCAGCCAGGCGACGGGGATCGCCGTGGCGGGCACGCTGTACGCCGTGATTCAGGGCAATGAGGAATCGCGGCTGCTGGCGTCCGGAGTCTCCACCGCCGAGGCGCTGCCTCAATCCATCACCACCGGATTTCAGGACGTTTTAACGGTGATGGTCGTGACCCTGGTCGCCGCGGTCATCGTCTCGGCGCTCCGCGGTCCCGATCCGCCGCAGTCCGCCGCGGGACCGCGTGGTCGTGCAGGTGCAACCGAGCCTCAGGGCGCAGTGCCGCGCCAAACCGCCGGGTAGTCCGCCTCAGGGGTCACATGACCTTGAAAGCGATTGTTTCTTATTCTTTAGGGGCATTCGCGGGGCCTTTCAGTCTTATCAGTTACACAGCGGAGGTTCAATCTTCATTTGCCTTTACCCCCGATCCTGAGAATCAATGTTACGTAAGATCAGACCGAATACAACGGCCCCTAAGGCCCATACTGTGCATGCCCACATCGCAACACCCCAGAAAATACCGGGCTGCAGGCCTGGAAATTGGAAGGCAATTATATCTTCCGAGCCAATGGAGTTCAAATACAGGAACAATGGCAAGGCACCAGCTAGCGCGGCCGCTTGGCTACCAAATGAAATTTGATACAAAAATAAGATTAGCGACAGGATTCCAAGCAATCCCCAGAGAGACGCCAGTTCCAGAAAGAATGTACCAACACCTTTTCTATCCTCTAACTCATCTCCTACTACCATCACAAACAGAACGAACATCGGAAGCCATCCAAAGAAGAGGGTAGCTATACCCCAACCCAACTTTGCTCCAAGACTCATATCAGGCTCCTCTTTTGCTACAGTAGCTTTCTGGCATATATTGGCCTTCCAAGCAGCGTCAAAGCATACCCAAGACGGCGAGATTTCTTGTTCGGTCCTTCGTCTCATTGGATATCAGGACGGTGCAGGCGAGACTCAACACTTTGATGCAGTGGCGGATTATCTAAGTTAGTAACAATGTCTTCAGATTGACCCTATCCCCTGCCACTAGTCAATTGATGTCCGTGGTCTACAATCGCGCGCCGTACAGCGTCTCTCGTGACAGTGACGGCCTTCGAAAGTTCCGTGCGATGTAAGTAGTCGGCGAACCTTAGGGCACGATATGGGCTGTCGAAGCTGTCACTTGCTACGGACTCTCCGCTAGACGTCTCTATGATCAGTAGCCACGCTTGTCTCACTGCTGATTTTTGGACGGTGAATCTGAGGTTTCCTCTAAAGCTTTGCCATTTTGTTGCTGTCATAGAATGCCATCCGTTCAGTTCGGCGTAGCCTTGCGCTTCTCTGTAATCCTCGCGGTCAAACCGTCCAGCAACGAGCCGTAATATCAATCCAAGTAAAGCAGCTCCTATACCCCAGAGAATGCCTCCAAAACCGACGACGCCCCAGAAAAGATTTATCCCGGATGGTTCATAATTGTCCGCGTTCACCCATGCCTCTGGAGGAAGAGTTCCAAAGTAAAGAAAGATTGACAACAGGCCAACAGATCCAAATACAGCCGCTATTTGCAGGAGAAATGTACCAACAGCGCGTCTGTCTTCAGTCTCATCTCTCACGGCGATGAAGAACAGAACAAGCATTCCGAGCCAACCGAAGACCGCCATTATGAGCAACCAGCCCCACTTATAGTATCCGTCTAGCATTACTGCTCTCTTTTTCCTTTATCTTGGAGTGCTTGTGTTTGGCTACCGTGAACAAAAAATTCTCATGACAAGGACAGCAACATCTATGGCGCCGCGAGGCCCTGCACCGCCTCAAGGGCTTCTCGGGCGTGGCGCTCCATATCACCGGGATCGTCAATCACATGCCGGAGAACCCCGGATGAATCGACGACGAACGTCACGCGGCGCGTGATGCCCCGCTCTTCATCGAAGACGCCCAGCGTCCGCGCCGCCTCATGGCGCGGGAACCCGCTGACCAACTTGTAGCTCAGCCCGCAGTGCCGCGCGAACGCGCCCTGCGTTGGGGCCAAATCGACGCTGACACCCCACACCTGGGTGTTCAGCTGCTGAAACTCGGCGTGCAACCGCTCGAATTCCCGCAGCTCCCGCTCTCAACCGCCGGTGAAGGCCGCCGCATAGAACGCGATAACAAGGTTCTCCCTGCCCCGCAGATCGGCGGAGGCGACCGTCTCCCGATCCGGTGTGCGAAAGCTGACGTCCGGCAACTGCTGCCCAACCTCTGGCATCGTCATATCCCCCTTATCTTGTCCCGTCTTTACGCGGCGTGCAGCCCCTTAACCCTGTGGCGCGATCTGACGCCACAGTTCATCCTATCGCTTTCCCGCGTCGGCTGTCAGCGCGTCTCTTTCTTGCGCGGCTGACAGCGTTACAGCCTTCCGCTCCGGTCGGCGGGGGCGTAGCGGAACCACGCGCGGCCCATGATTGCCGACCGCCGCACGGGTCCAAACGCGCGGCTGTCACGGCTATCGCCGCGGTTATCACCCAACAGGACATACTCATCCGCGCCGACCGTCCATTCCATGTCCCGATGCTCCCCTTCCCGTCCGGGCATTGCGTACGGCTCCGGAAGCGTTTCACCCTGAACAATCAGGGCGCCCTCGGCCAGTCTCAGGGATTCGCCCGGCAGACCGCATATCCGTTTGATCGATGTCCCGTTTGTGAGGGGGTCACGAAAGGCGACGACGTCGCCGCGCCGGGGCGGCCTGCGCCCGGGGACTCGCCGTGTGATCAGAATAAGGTCGCCGTCACGGAGGAACGGCTCCATGCTGTGCCCGACGACGCGCAGGCGGCGCGAGGCCAACAGGCCAATGAACAGATAAGTGAACCGCGCGAGTCGAAGCCCCAGGCGCATGATCCCGCGCGTCATTCCACCTACATCAGGGCCGCGCATGTCAGGGCCCGCGATTCCTTGCGTGACGCGCGGCGGCTACTGTACCATCAATCACGTTTGAACCCGCCCTGAGCGCCTGAAGGCCACAGCGAAGAACGGAACAGGAGGAAGACATGTCCGCCCTGAGTATAGCCCTGCGACTGCTTGAGAGAGTGTCACCGGCCGCGCCGGCGCACGCCCACTGCGATATCCCGTGCGGCATCTATGATCCGCACCAGGCGCAGATTGCGGCGCACACCGTGGTGCGGATGGCGCAGTTGATCACGGACCTCGGCGACGCCGGTGACGCGGAGGCGAGCAACAAGCTGGCCCGCTACATCACCGTGAAGGAGGAGCACGCGGAGCTTGCCAAGAAGGAGTTGCGCATCCTGTGGGGCGACTACTTCCGCCCGGAGCACGTGGAGCAGTATCCAAACCTGCACGGCCTCTTCTTTCAGGCGATGAAACAGGGTTCCGCCGCGCGGCAGAGCGTGAGCATGGATAACGCGCAGGCCCTTTTGGCAACCGTGCAGGAGATTGCCGAGATCTTCTGGAAGACCAAGGGCGCGGAGGCCTCCCGCATGCCCTCTCGCCAGACCTCCGGCGGAGAGATCGTCTATCCGGCCTGAACGCTCCACATCGTCGGCATACGGGGCGTCCCGTGTGATGCACGTATGACGCAGCCGTTACGCGAGCACAGACGGGCATCGAATGCCCGTGCCTCTCTCGCGTAACCCGCTCAGAGGCCAGGTGGTTCAAGGCCGTGCGCCGGACACGCCGTCACCCGTCATCGCGGGCGCTGTCCGGGAGGGGCCTGACCCTGCCCTACGGATACCCGATATCCGCGCTGAACGGCGGGTCCGAGGCGACGATGCCCTCCCCGTCCACGTACCAGCCATAGCGGCCGCTTGGGGCATGGGTAGTGCCGACGTTGAGTGTCGATTCGGCTGACAGAATAATATCGGTCGACTGCAGTCCGCCCTCTGAGACAAGCAACTCGAAATCGAGCCAGGAGCACACCTCGCCGCCGTCCGATCCGTCGCACTGAAAGCCGTCGATGTCACCCTCGCGGGGAGCGCCGGCCTCGCCGGACAGCGTCGGCCACGGCGGATGGAGGCTCGGCGATTGCAGATACGCATCGACGCTCTCCTGCAAAAGGGATTGATCGGCGGTGTAGGCGCGCTCAGCGAGAAAGCCCCGCGCGACGGGAACCACAAGAAACGCAACGCCAACGATGACCGCCAAGACGGCCAGGGCGGCGAACTCTTTGGCAAAGCGGCGCACAGGTTGGTTGGCCCAGGAGCAGGCCGCCGGTCAGGACGCGCCGCGCTTGATTTCCAGGCTCTCGCCCGGCGCTAAAGCGACGCGCCGCACAGTCAGGTTGAGCTTGAGCAGCCAATACCACAGGGTGCCCTTGCTGATGCCCAACTCCTCGGACATCCCCGGCAGGCCAAGCTCGTTGTACATTTCAGGCAAAAGGCGTTCCAGCGGGCGCCCGTAGCGCTCCTCCACCTGCTTCATCAACTTGGTCTTTCCGCGTGCCATACAGGCCCCCCTGAAGACTGGTCAGTCTAGGCAAGGCGGGGCGACACTGTCAAGGGTTTTTGAACAAGTCCAAACCGGGTTCAATGACTTGACGCGGAAACCGGGAATCGGTACGATTTTTTATGTGATGGTTGCCAGAGACTATCGGGACTACTCGTTTAGGCGCCCCCGGCGGGGTGGGCCTCCGGTGTCGTCCGTCTGATCGGCGCGCATCACATCAGCGGAGCACACGGCCCCCCCGCTCATTCGGGGGGGCTTTTTGATGTCCCGGCAGAGGGATGAGACAAGGCACAGGCCGGACGGCCGGAGGAACGGGCAGCAATGATCGTCGTCATGCGAACCGACGCAACGCAGGAGAACGTGGACGCCGTGGGCGAGAAGATCCGTGAGCTGGGCTACGGCGCGGACGTGCAGCCGGGAGAGTTCACCAGTGTCGTGGCCGTCATCGGCGACACGACCCGGGGCGGAGAGGACGTTCTGAGAATCCTCCCCGGCGTGGATCACGTGATCCGCATCATGAAACCCTACAAGCACGTGAGCCGCGATTTCCGCAAGCGCGACACGATCATCGATCTGCCCAACGGTGTGCGGATCGGCCCGGACTCCCCTGTCGCGATGATGGTCGGGCCGTGCGCCGTGGAGAGCGAGGAGCAGGTGCGCCACGTCGCAGAAATGGACCGCAAGCTCGGCTTCAGCATCCTGCGTGGCGGCGCGTTCAAGCCGCGCACCTCCCCCTACGCCTTTCAGGGACTCGGCCTTGAGGGCCTGCGCATCCTGCGCGCCGTCGCCGATGAGTTCGGC
>JAAXGS010000177.1 GCA_012271225.1 Dehalococcoidia bacterium
CCGAAGGCAGAGAGGGCCCGTCCCCACACTCCTGCGGGAGGCGGGCCCTAAACCTGCCGGGAGCCGGTATTCCTTTCTCCCCCGCTGGGGGAGATGCCGGAGGCAGAGAGGGCGCCCGTCGTTCCTGCCCCTCCGTTGTTCCTGCCTCCGCAGGAACAACGCCCCCCTTCTCCCCCGCTGGGGGAGATGCCGGAGGCAGAGAGGGCGCCCGTCGTTCCTGCCCTTCCGTTGTTCCTGCGGAGGCAGGAACCTCCCCCCTCTCCCCGCTGGGGGAGAAGCTAAAGGCGGAGTGAGCTACACAAGCGCCTTCCTGCCCGTCGCGCACAGGTCGCGCAGGGTGCAGGCGCCGCAACGCGGATCGCGCTTGAGGCAGACTTCCTTGGCGTGGGCGTCCAACAGCGCGTGGTACTCGTTGTACAGCGACGCGTCGCGCGGCAGGTTCCGCTCGAAGTACTCCTGGAGCGCGGCGTACCCGTGCAAGCGCCGGCGTGGCGACATCCGGCGGACAATCCGCTCCGTGTACACGTCAATCACAAACGACGGCAGACCCGCCGCGTAGAGCACGATGTCGTCCGCCGTCTCCGGCCCTATGCCGTAGACGCCAAGCAGTTCGGCGCGCAGTTCGCGCGGCGCCATCGCCCGCCACGCCTCGACGTCGTCGCCGTAGCGGCCTAGGAATCCCGCCATCGCTTTCAGCTTGCGCGCCTTCTCGTTGAAGTAGCCGCTGGGCCTGACCGCCTCCGCGACCTCGGACTGCGGCGCCTCCCGGAGCGCGGCGGGCGACATCAGCCCGGCGTCCTTGAGGGCGGCGATGGCCCTCGCCGCATTCGTCCACGCTGTGTTCTGCGTGAGGATCGCCCCGACGATCATCTCGAATGGGCCGTCCGACGGCCACCACCCCTGGGGACCGTAGCGCGACAGCAACCGCTGGTACGTTTCGTCGAGCAGCCGCGAGGCTCTCGCGTCTCCCCTCCGCCTCCCCGTCTCCGCCATACGCAGGATTGTACAGCCCCACCCTCCCCGCGCAGCGGCGGAGAGAGCCCCGTCCGCCATGGCCGCATGACGGCCCGCATGTGGCCTTGCCTTGGCCGCACTACGGTCTCGTCATGGCCTCTAGCTGCGTTCCGGCATCGCCGTGGCCCGCCCTGCGCCGCGACCGTCTCCTCCGCCTTCGTCCTCCTTCACAACCCGGACTCCCCGTGTGCAAGGAGGTTCAGAGGCGCGTCCTCCACTCCTGTGAGAACGTTCGGAAGACGAGTCAATGCTATGACATGAGGCCGTTGCGCAATAGTCGTCTTCCCACCTACCATGGATCCGGCAATTCCGGAACCATGAACGATCAGGAGCCAACACTGCCGAATGAGACCAATTCCGACTTTCGGAAAACTCCACTCCCCTCTGGAGAATGGTTCGTGGTTCGACAGGCTCACCACGAACCATGGAGAGAATTCCTGCCTTCTCGGGAATAATGGAAAGGGAATACGCAAGGTCTCCTGGAGGGAGACGTCTGGAAAGGAGAGGAGACGACCCCCGCTCTCGCGAGGGGAGCGATACACTCTCACTATGACCACCTTTACCAACCGGCTCGACGGCGCGGCGCGCGCCAACCGCAGTCTGCTCTGCGTCGGCCTCGACCCGTGGCGTCCCTTGATGCCCATCGACGACATCGCCGCGTTCAACCGGGCCATCATCGACGCCACCGCCGACCTGGTCTGCGCCTTCAAGCCCAA
>JAAXGS010000178.1:0-238 GCA_012271225.1 Dehalococcoidia bacterium
CGCGCGCCCGCGCAACCTAGTAGCCCCTGAACTCCGGCGGGCGCTTCTCAACAAAGGAGCGGACGCCCTCATCGTAGTCGTGCGTCTCCCGCGTGTGCCGGGAGGCGTTGTCGACCAGTCTCCAGTGGCGGGCGTAGCGCTTGGTATGAATCTCCCTGATCATGTGTTTGACCAGTTGCTGCGTGACGGCCGGGCCGCGCGCCATCTTGTGGGCCAGTTCCCGGGCGGCGGGCAGCAG
>JAAXGS010000178.1:274-2608 GCA_012271225.1 Dehalococcoidia bacterium
TTGACCAGGCCAAGTCGGTAGGCGTCATCGGCGCTGAGCGCCTCGCCGGCCAGGAGCATCTCCATCGCGATGCCGTGCGGCAGCAGGTACGGCGCCCAGTACGCGCCGCCGTCCAGCGGAACCAGCCCCCGCCTGATGTAGACCTCGATGAACCGGGCCGTCGTGCTGGCCAGGCGGATGTCGCACGCAAGGGCCAGATCACAGCCCGCGCCCGCGGCAACGCCGTTGACGGCGGCAATCGTCGGCTTATCGAGTTCCCAGACCTGCATATGGATGCGGCGGCCGTTCAGCGTCTCGTTCTTCATCCGCTCTTCTGCGGACATCGTCGGGACGTTCCATCCGCCGCGCGCCCGATTCTCCTTCTCCTTCATGAAGTGCGGCATGGGGCGGTCCCNNCGGTCCCCGCCCGCGCCCGCCATTGGTCCAACATCGCCGCCCGCGGAGAAGGAGCGCCCCGCGCCGGTGAAGATCACAACGCGATCCTCCGGATTCGCGGCGACGCGGTCCAGTTCAACCGTCATCTCCTCCATCAGGGGGATCAGCCACGGATTCAGCGCCTCCGGCACGTTGAATGCGATGGTGACCACGCCCTGATCATCCCGCTCGACGGTGATGTATTGATGCTCCACGCCCACACCCCTGTTCCCCGTTTACCCGCGTCTCCACATCGCCTGATTGTACGCCCTTACGGTCATTGCCTGTCCCGAATGGCGGCGTTCGCGCCCACGCTACGCCAGGCCGGAGAGGATGAGTCGGATGCCGACAATGCCGAGTCCGGCCGCCAGCGTGCGGACGATCCACGGGGCGGAGATGCGGCGAGACACCCGCGCGCCGACCTGCGCGCCGAAAATCGCGCCAAGTCCCAGCAGGGCGATGGGCAGAAACTTGCCCAGCAGGGGCGCGCTGGCAATGTGGACGGCGATGGCCGCCGGGCTTGTGATGAGGATGACGAGCTGCGAGGTTGCCGTGGCGAGATGCGCCGGAAAGACAAAGGCCTGAACGATGATCGGCACCATCGCGATACCCCCGCCCACGCCCAGCAGGCCGCCCATCGTCCCCGTCGCAAGTCCGACGATGCCAAGCAGGGCGATGCGGCGGCGGGTCAGCGGAACGCTGATCCGCTCCGCCTCCTCCAGCGAGCGCGCCGCGCCTCGGCCGCGTATCGGCCTGATCATCAGATAGGTCATCAAAAGCAGCGCCGCCACGCCGAACACAACCTCAAACGCGCCGCGCTGCAGCCCCTCGACGATATACGCGCCAATGGCCATGCCGAACAGCCCCGTGACCGCCATCACCGCCGCCCAGCGGTAGGCAATGCGCCGCTGCCGCGCATAGGCAACCGTGGAGGAGAGCGAGGTCATCAGAACCATCGCCTGCGACATGCCGGTGATGATGCCGGGCGGCTCATCCGGCAGGACGACGAGCAGGATGGGGACGGCGATGAACCCGCCGCCCGCGCCAATGAGCGCGCCAACGGCTCCCGCGATAAAGCCGAGCAGCGGCATCAGGATCAGGAGTGCGTCATCCATGCGTCACTATCCTACGCCCGCGCCCGGCTTCGCGCTCTTGCCACGCGCGCCGTCAATTCAGCACAATGAGCGCGTGAGACTGAACGGCAAGACTGTCCTGATTTCCGGCGCGGGCCCCGGCATGGGCCGCGCCACCGCGCTGCTCTGCGCGCAGGAGGGCGCGGCGGTGTTCATTGTGGCGCGCCGCTCTGAGCACCTGACGGAGACGCTGAACGTCATCCGGCGCCTGAACACCCCGGCGGCAGAGGCGGCAACCGCGATTCAGGGCGATGTGTCCAACGCGGATGACGCGGAACGGATTGTTCGCGCCGCCCGGGACGGGGGCGGCGGCCATGTTGACGTGCTGTACAGCGGCGGGGGCGGTTTCTTCGATCCCACCGCCGCGCTCAGTGACGTGGACTCCGCGTTCTGGCGGCAGGCCATCGGCAACACCATGGAGGGTCCGTCCAATCTGGCGCGGGCCGCGCAGCCGGTCATGAAACAGCAGGGCGGCGGCTCCATCATCTTCATCACGGCGAGTGAGAGCGTGCAGCGCGGCTCAAACGTGGCCTACGGCGCGGCCAAGGCCGGCGTCATCGGACTTGCGCGCAACCTGGCGCGGGAGTTGTGGGCGGACAACATCCGCGTGAACGTCGTCGCGCCGGGTCTGATCCGCACGCGGCTGGGCGCGGACGCCGACGGCATCGCCGTGCCGGACCGGGCGCTGGCGCGGCGCGGCCACGTCTCGGATGTCGCCCATGCCGCGCTCTATTTCGCCTCCGATGAATCCGCGTGGGTCACAGGACAGGTGCTCGCCGTGGACGGC
>JAAXGS010000179.1 GCA_012271225.1 Dehalococcoidia bacterium
TCTGTTTTGGCCAGTCTGCGCAGCTCCTCCATGCCCACATTCGGAAGAAACTCCCTTGCCATATCACACTAACTTAAGAGCTCATATATAGATCTTTTGCAGGGTAAGGCAAATCTTGGTTATCAATTACCGTTACTATAGACGTTATGTGTAATCGATCTATAAATTCACATATTTGGTGTCGGGTATGTCATTTGCATAATTATTACGCTTTAGGCAGGACTGAAGCACAGACGGTCTTCCCGTACAGGGCGGCGCTTGCGCATCGGATTCGTGCGTCGGGCCTTGTTTGTCCGAGTGACGGGCCTAAGACGGCTGCTGCACGCAAAGATGTTGCGGATGCGTGCGCAGGCCGCCGGCCGCGCCGTTCTCCGTTGTATGGTGCGCCCGCATGTGCGGGCCCGGGTCAGGCGGCGTCCGGGAACAGCCGCCGCGTCCGCCAGCCGGGGGTGCCCGTCCTCGTCATCTTTCCGGGGTTGGCAGGGCCGCACGCGATGTCGGACCCGGCGTCAAAGTCCCCCGCGGCTCCCCCGCAGGCGCGGGGCGCGCCCCCGGAGCGCCTGGCCGCGCCTGGTGTTCCTCGTTCGTATGCGCCCCGGGCTCGGCCCCCTGTCGAGCGCCTTCCGCCCTTTGGCGGGCCCGCCCTCGGGGGGCTTTTTTGCCGGAAGGAGCGCGCCGGCGCCCGGAACGTCTTTCCGTACCCGGGGGATCCGGCGTCCACAGGCAGCCTTGTTCGATCCGTGTTGCCCACGGGGATTGCGCTGTTTGGCACCCGCCATACCGCGGACCCGCCCGGCTCCGGCAGAAACCCTCTGGCGGCGACAGTGTCGCGGTGCGTGCGGCCCCCGGACGTGCTGCCCGTCCAGATGACCGGCCTGCCGGGGGTGGCAGGCCGTACGGTGCTGCTCATGGCCGCCTCCGTCCTGCCCGGGCACGCCGCCTGGCGCCCGTCCCTGCCTGCAGGCCTGTCAGACCAGATGAGCGTGCCGTCTACGGTCATGGTGTTGGGCCCTGTGCCCACCGGGAACATGCGGGCAAACTCTTCCACACCGCCCATCTTCCGCAGTACCTCAATGAAGTTTTTTTTGGCGCGGGCAGCACCTC
>JAAXGS010000180.1 GCA_012271225.1 Dehalococcoidia bacterium
GGCTATGACGCGATTCATGATCACATGATTGCCAAACCCAATGTGGAGCACCTCCGAACTTGACACAGCCTCCCCCGTTCCCCGTCTTCATGAAAGGGCGTGTTCACGCCAACGAAGCCCCCATCTCCTGCCAGAACCCCGGGTAGGAGACGTGAACCGAGTCCGCTGCGTGAATGATTGTCTCGCCCGGGGCCGCCAGTGCCGCGACTGCCAGAGTCATCGCAAGGCGGTGGTCCCCGTGGCTGCGAACGACTGCCCCCACCAGCCGTTGGCCGCCGTAGATTACCATTCCGTCCGGCAATTCCTCAACCCTCGCGCCCATCCGTGACAGCTCCGCAGACGTGGAGGAAATACGGTCCGTCTCCTTGACGCGCAGCTCCGCGGCGTCCCGGATGCGGCTGACGCCGCGGGCGTGCAGCGCCGCCACGGTCAGCACGGGGAGCTCATCAATGAGCCGCGGAATGATTGCGCCGCCGATCTCAACGGCGTTCAGATCACTGGACTCAACGGTGATGTCCGCCACCGGCTCGCCGCCCGTCTCCGCCTCATTCTCCATTGACAGTCTCGCGCCCATCTCGCGCAGGACGTCCAGGATCCCCGTGCGCGTTGGATTCACGCCAACACCCCGCACGGTGACACGCGCATCCGGATGCACAAGCCCCGCAACAAGCCACGGCGCCGCGGAACTGATGTCCCCGGGAACGGTGACGTCCGACGCGGTCATCTCAGACGGCTCAATTGAAACACTCCCCGCCTCGCGGCGGACGCGCGCGCCCATCGCGGCCATCATGCGCTCCGTGTGATCCCGCGACGGCGCGGGCTCAATCACCGTTGTCGCGCCGGCGGCGGACAACCCCGCGAGCAGGAGCGATGACTTGAGTTGGGCGCTGGCGACGGGCATCTCATAGACGCGGCCGGTTAGCGCTGCGCCCCGCACGGTCAACGGCGCGAGAGCGCCATCCTGACGCCCCCAGATCTGCGCGCCCATCATGCGCAGGGGAACAACAACGCGCCCCATGGGCCGGCCGCGCAGTGAGCGGTCTCCGGTGAGAACCGCCGTCAGCGGCGCCCCCGCAAGCAGTCCCAGCATCAGCCGCATCGTCGTGCCGCTGTTGCGGGCGTTCAGGACACGGTCCGGCTCTGACAGCCCCTGCGCGCCGGCGGAGCGGACGCGCAGCGTGGATGAATGCCCATCCGCGGAGCGTTCCGTCTCCGTCACTCGAACGCCCAGCGCGCGCATGATGGACAGCGTGGCAAGCGTATCGGCCCCGCGCGGAAACCGCGTCACCGTGGCCTCCCCGCGCGCCGCCGCGTTCAGAATCAGTGATCGATGTCCGATGGACTTGTCGCCAGGCGCGGTGACATCCAGCCGCAGGCGCGGCGGGGCGGTGACGCGAACGGTGTCCATGCCCGCGGGTCCGGCCTAGTTCCGCGGCCCGCGGCGAAATCGCGAGGCGAGGCGGGCGAGGCGATCCCCGCCAAACACGCTCAGCGCGCTCTCGCTTGCCGTCGGAATCTCGTCATATGCCCGGTGCTGGTCCGTCTCCCCCACGCGGCCCCGCAGCCACTCATCGCGCGCGTCATAGGCCTCCTGCAGCCCCTCCCGCAGGGTGTCGCCGCCCTGCTCAATCAGCGCGCGCAGTTCCTGCAGCTGCGCCGTGTAGGAATCAATCCAGTGCAGCACAAAGTCCCTGTTGGTCGCAAAGATGGCATTGTGCATGTCGACGGCGCCGGAGGCGAGTCGGGACACGTCCCGAAAGCTTCCCGCGGCCATCCGCGCCATCTCACGCCAGCTTGGCGATGCCGAGACCGTGCGCATCAGGTTGATCGAGAGCGCGATGGGCAGGTGGCTGATTGCGGCGACGAGGCTGTCATGCTCGACGGGATCGGCAAAATACGGTTCCCCCCCCATCGTCCGAACGAGGTTGACGATTGTGTCGATCGACGCGGGCTTCGCCCGCGCCAGAGGGATGAGCGCCCACGTCGCAGACTGAAACAGTCCGGTCTGCGCGCCTTCAACGCCGGGCGTCTCGACTCCGGCCATCGGATGCCCGCCGATGAAATCGACGCTCTGCGGCAGGATCTCCTCCGCCCACTCCAGCACGGTCACCTTTGTGGATGCCGTGTCCGTCACAATCGCGCCATCAGAAAGGTTTGGCGTGATGACGGTCAGAACCTCCCGCACGGCGGTGACGGGCACGGCGACGATGACGATCGCCGCGTCCTCAACCGCGCCGGGAAGCGTGTAGGCCACCTCATCCACCGCGCCCCGCCTTCGCGCCAGCCCCGCCGTCTCCGGGTCCTTGTCATGGCCGATGACATCCACGCCCTTGAAGGAGCCCCGGATGTCCATGCCGATGGACGCGCCAATCTGCCCAAGCCCGATGATGGCGATGCGATGCCGTTCCGATGCCATGATCTCTCCTCTCCGCAACCGTCCCTACAACAGGCTCTGGCCAACCAACAGGCTCCCCAGAATTTGCACCGGCGGCAGCAGAATGCTCCTGAGTATTCCCAGATTCAGGATAATGTCCAGCCCAACAATCCCCAAGAGGACGGTCGGCGCGTATGGCTGAAAACGCAGCATGGCCTCCGCGATGTTGGGGGGCGCGATGCCAAACACCACCTGTGATCCGTCCAGCGGCGCAAGCGGGATGAGGTTGAAGAACCCCAGAAACAGGTTGTAGATCACGATGTACGTGAACGCCATGGCCATCAACGCCGTGACTGAAAAGTCCAGCGCCAGCGTTTGCGGATAGACGGGATCAACGGCGTAGAGACGCATGAGCAGCCCCATCACGGCGGCGGCAATGAAATTGGACGCGGGCCCCGCGGCGCTGACCAGCGCCACGTCGCGCCGCCCCCGCCGCAGCATGGAGGAGTCAATCGGAACGGGCTTGCCCCAGCCAAACCCCACCACAAGAAACATGAACGTCCCCGCCGGATCAAGGTGCTTGAGCGGGTTCAGCGTGACGCGGCCCATCGACCGGGCCGTATCGTCGCCAAGGCGGCTGGCGATCCACGCGTGCCCAAACTCATGGACGCTCAGCGCAAGCAGCAGCCCCGCGCCAAGCCCCGTCAAGATAAACGGCGCAACCCGAAACGCGAGAGCGGGGTCGCTGCGAAAGAGATCGAACAGGAAAAACAGCATCTCGGCACGAACTCAAGTATACGGGCGGGCATCCCGCTCCGCACGGGGCAGCCATGGCCGCCCACGGCCACCGTTGGATACCGCGTGATGCTTGACACCCCGCCAATGCCGCGTCCACACTCGCATCACCACACGCCGCATGGGCGTGTGGCGAAGACGCAGGGCGCAGGGGCGCCCGACAATTCGGGGAGGGAGGACGACGCAATGACCGCGTATGAGAACATTCTGTATGAGACGCGCGACGCCGCGGAGGGAACGGTCGCGTACATCACGCTGAATCGGCCGGAGCGGCTGAATGCGCTGAGTCGGGCCCTGCTTGCAGAGCTTGAGCAGGCGCTGGATGACGCCCGGGACGATGAGGACGTGCGCTGCATTGTCATCAAGGGCGCGGGGCGCGGCTTCTCCGCCGGCTATGACATGAACGTGCAGACGACGGGCCGGGGCGGGGAGCGCCCGGCGCTGAGCGCTGTGCTGGAGGACGGCCCGGCCAACATGTACCGCCGCGCCATCTGGGGCAATCCCAAGCCCGTCATCGCGCAGGTGCACTCATTCACGCTGGCCGGCGGCGGCCAGCTTGCCTGCCACTGCGACATCACCATCGCGGCGGATAACGCCCTCTTCGGCTATCCGCCCGTGCGCTACGCCAGCATGATGATGCCCATGGTCTGGCCGGAGCTGGTCGGCATGAAAAAGGCCAAGCTGATGGCCTTCACCGGCAGCATGATCACGGCGGATGACGCGCTGCGCCATGGCCTGGTCAGCGACGTGGTTCCAACGGATGAACTGGATGAGCGCGTGTGGGAGCTGGCCAACACCATCTCCAAACTGCCGCCGGCATCCACCCACCTGAACAAGCGGGCCATCAACTACTACTACGATCGGCAGGGCCTGTTTGAGGCGATGGAGTTCGCCTCAAACCTGACCTCCGTCACGTACTCCGCCTCGCCGGAGGAGCTGCCGCGCGGCCTGCAGGATGTGAACCGCGTGACGGCGGAGCAGGGGATGCGCGCCGG
>JAAXGS010000181.1 GCA_012271225.1 Dehalococcoidia bacterium
AAATAGTAGTAGCTGATGGAATGTCCGGAGAGCCACGGATCGGCTGCGGGGAACGTGGGGCTGTTCATGGAGCTTGCCAGGAAAGCCAGATCCATCGGCTGTTCCGTCGTGAGCTGCGTGATTGCCGTGGACACGGTGATGTCCGGAACCAGGACGCGGAAAGTGGCGAACACGGCAATCGCCGAAAAGAAGACGATCTCATTGGCCAGAATCAGCCGCCAGCGGCTGCGGACAAACTCCCCGATCTCCTCACGCCACTGACGCGCGAGCACCACGCTGGCGCCCAGCAGCAGAGCGATCACGATTTGCAGGGGCAGCGGGCCGTTATCCAGCGCGCCCGCCGTCACCAGCGCCCAGTACGCATACCCCGTCAAAAGCAGCCCAAGCACCTTTGAGATGCCGTACCCGCGGTCCGGCAGATCACGGAAGAACAGGAACGCCCAGACGAAGCCCACCAGCCCGATGACCTGAAACAGGATGAGCCAGATGATCAGATGGAGCATTGGGGGTCAGCGCGCCCGCGGCCCTATGCGAGGAGGGCTCTCACAAATTCCCGCGCGTCAAACGGTTCCAGATCGTCGAGGCCCTCGCCGGTTCCGATATGCGTGACCGGCACGCCGAATTCCTGCCGAATCGCCAACGCGATGCCGCCCTTGGACGTTCCGTCCACCTTTGTCAGGATCACGCCATCGACGCCGACGGCCCCGATGAACTCTCGCGCCTGCGAGAGGCCGTTCTGGCCTGTCGTCGCGTCAAGTGTCAGAAGAACCGTGATGTCCTTCGCGTCAACGGTCCGCTCAATGATGCGTCGCACCTTGCGCAGCTCCTCCATCAGGGGCGCCCGGGACTGAAGCCGTCCCGCGGTATCGATGATCGCCGTGTCCGCGCCGCGTGATTGCGCCGCGGCGATGCCGTCAAAGACAACGGCGCCCGGGTCTGCGCCCTGCCTCTGGGCAATAACGGGCGCGCCCAGCCGCTCCGCCCAGATCTGCAGCTGTTCAATCGCTGCGGCGCGGAAGGTGTCCGCCGCAACCAGCACCACGCGCCGATTCGCGGACATCTCGGCGCGCGCCAGCTTGGCAATGGTCGTCGTCTTGCCGCTGCCATTCACGCCGACCACCATGACAACCTGCGGGCGGCCGCTCTGTGTCTCCCCGGCGGCCGCGGTTGAGCCGTTGGNNTCAAGTTCCTCCCATGCCTCCGGCGGAATCGAGTTCCGGCCAAGGATGCCCGTGACGCGCCCGAACCACGTTCGCTTCGTCCGGTCAACGCCCTTGCGGACAGAGGATGTCATGGAAGGCGTCGCTCCTGTGGGTCAGTCACGGGGATCGGCGGCAGTCTCCGGCTCCATGCGGAGTTCCAGAGCCCGGGCGTGGGCGGGCAGTCCCTCCGCGCGGGCGATGGCGATGCCGCTGGGACCCAGGGCCTGCAGGCGCTCCCGGGGCGCCGCAACCACGCTGGTGACCTTCAGAAACTCAAAGACGTTCACCGGGGAGCTGAAGCGAGCCGCGCCGCCCGTTGGCATCGAATGGCTGGGCCCGGCGATGTAATCCGCCAGCACCTCAGGGGAATGCTCGCCCACAAAGATGCCGCCCGCATTGCGCAGTTTGGGGATCAGGGCGTGCGGATCCGCCGTCATTATGCAGAGGTGCTCCGGCGCGAAGGCGTTGCAGAACTCCACGACTTCATCGTCAGACTCAACCACGGCAAAGCCGCCGGTCTCTGTGGAGAGATGGGCGGGGGAGTTGTCCGGCAGGTCGCGCAGCTGCCGCTCAAGCTCCCGCCCAACGCGCGCCGCCATTCGCTCTGACGTTGTCACCATCACCACGCGCGCCTCCGGATCATGCTCCGCCTGCGCAAGAAGGTCCGCCGCGCACAGGCCCGGGTCGGACCGGTCATCGGCAATAATCAGCGTCTCCGTCGCACCCTGCAGCGAGTCGACGCCAACAATCCCGTAGACCGCCTTTTTGGCGAGCTGCACAAGGATGTTGCCGGGGCCAAATATCTTGTCCACCTGCGGCACGGTTTCGGTTCCAAGGGCGAATGCGGCGATTCCCTGCGGCCCGCCAACGCGAAACACCCGATTGACGCGGGCAATGCTGCATGCGACGAGCGTCACGGGCGCGACGACGCCGTTGGCCCGGGCCGGCGTCGTGACAAAGACCTCAGGCGTCTGCGCAACACGGGCGGGAATCCCGATCATCAAAACCGTGGACGGATAGGCCGCCCGCCCACCGGGAACGTAAATGCCGGCCCGCTCCACCGGCCTGATCACCTGCCCTGTGCCGCGCTCAAAGTCCATCCAGCCCACGCGGGACTGCTGACGGTGAAAGGTCTCGATTTCCTCGGCTGCGCGGTGCAGCGCGTCGATGACCTCCGTATCGACGTTGTCATAGGCGCGGGCAATCTCCTGCGGCGTCACCTCCAGCGCAGAAAGCTCCACGCCGTCGAATCGCCGCGCCAGTTCGCGTATGCCATCGTCGCCGTCCACCCGAACAATCTCGATGACGCGGCGAACAGCCTCCTCCGGCGTCATCTCCTCCCCAAAGGCGCGCTTGAGGAAGGAGAGGGTCGATTCCGATGCCGGCGGGTTCAGCCAGTGATTGGCCGTGATCAGGCCGGCCCGCGCGGCGGCAAGTCCGCGAAACAGTCTCACGACAGTATCTCCCCGGCGTGGCGCAGCGACTGCTCAACGGCGATTGCGCGGTGCTGTTGGATCACCTCACGCGGTATCGCCGCATACGCCCGGTCCAGCATGGACTCAGGATCCGAGACGAGGGTCTCAATCTCGATCTCGTCCAGTCCGGGATCATCCAGATACCGGGCGATGAACCGGGGGAACTCCGCCCAGCTGCGGGGCAGCGTCAGCA
>JAAXGS010000182.1:0-7117 GCA_012271225.1 Dehalococcoidia bacterium
GACTACCCGGGCTAACCGATGGTGCCCCCAAGGGGACTCGAACCCCTGTCGGCGGCTTGAAGGGCCGCAGTCCTGGGCCACTAGACGATGGGGGCATGGAGCATCCATCGGCTCCCCTCCCACTATAGCCGCCGCCCGCGTTCTCCAAAAGTGCCCGGCGCGTCAGCGCGCCTTGTATTCAGGATGAGAATCGATGACAAATCGTCCGATTTCAGTCTTTCTGCGGTCAAACGGCATCTCCGGCGCGAATGAGCAGGCCATCGCCCGCGGCGTTCTGGAGGATGCCGGCTTCACGCGCCCGGGCAAGGTCAACATGGCCGTGGACAAGGAGGCCCGGGCGCGTGAGCGCCTGGAATCCGCGCTGGCGTTCCACTGCGCGGACGCTGTGTGCAGGGAAGCCCTGTCACGGAACGCGCATCAGGAAAGCAACCCGCGCCAGCCGCTGATGGTGGAGCGCGATTTCTGCGAGATTTGCGGCGGATCAGCGGACGGCAGGGAACTCCGCGCCATGGCGAACTCAATGGAGAAGGCCGGGCTTTCACGCATCGTCGTGGTTGGCGGCACAAAGCAGAAGGAAACGGCGATCCTGCGGATGAGCCCGGAAACGGTCCAGTGGCGATTCGTCAATGACTTCAAGCGTGTTGATGAGCGTGACGCGGCGGCCGATCTCAAGTGGGCGGACGTGATCGTCATCTGGGCCAGGACACCCCTCAAGCACCGCGTATCCAATCTCTATAGCAGGGCTGAGCACGCCGTCATCGCGCCGACCACCGGAATCGGTCAACTCGCGCGAACCGCGCGGGAGTTCGCTCAGGGCGGACCCGGCGCCGCTCGTCCGGACCCCGCCGCCCCCCGCGGTCAGCGAAAGAGCGGCTGATCGCCAACCTCGAATCCGTGCTCCGCGGCCAGACCGGCGTTGATCTCCACCGCGTATTGGGCAGGCGCGGCGCTCGGATACCTCGTCAACTCTGTATCTGGCACGCCGGGCTGTGGATGCATTGTCTGGATATCTACAATCACACCCGCCATATCCAGATAGAGGATATCCAAGGGGATCAGCGTGTTCTTCATCCAGAAGCTCAGGGTGAACTCCGACGAGAAGACGAAGAGCATCCCGGCATCTGCGTCCAGGCTTTCGCGCTCCATCAGACCCCGCGCGAGGTCCTCCGGCGTCGCCGCGATTTCCAGCCGAAACACCCGCCCGCGCAGTGACATCCGCCGTATATCCTCCACCGTCTCCGCCTGATTGATTGGCGAATAGCCCCCGTCCTCCGGTTGCGGACTGGCAAGGGGCGTTGGCGTTGAACGCGCAGCAGGCGCGGACGTTGGCGTTGGATTGGCTGCTGGCGCCAGGACGGTCACAGGCGAGGGCGAGGGTTTGGGGGACACAGTGGGCGCGGGTCCAGGGTCTGCGGCGGGAGCGGGGAATGAGCAGGACGCAAGCAGCAGCGCCGCGATCATCAGCGCAGGGCCCAACAGGAGTTCCCGGCGGTGTGTCATTCCGCAAGCATACCGAACTCATTTGGTAGACTTGAAGGGTGGCGCGCCGCGTCATCACCAACACGCCGTTGGAACGTGCCAGCGTAGCTCAGGGGTAGAGCAGCGGTTTCGTAAACCGCAGGCCATCGGTTCAAATCCGATCGCTGGCTCCACACTCGTTCCGAACGATCATCTGCCGCATCAATGCGAGCGCCGCCGCGCACATCTGCGCGGCGCTTTCTTCCCGCCGCCCTCCCACTGCTTGAGGTAACAGAACAGAACGGCCCCTGCCATCAGACGCTCTGGTTGGCAAAAAGAGTCAGCGGCTCGCGCCCCTGGGCCAACGGCGTGGGGCGCCTCTCTCAGTCCCCTTGCTCTTCGACGGCCACGACCCTGTCCTGATCCTGCTGGACCGTTGATTCCGTCCGCGCGTCATTGACTGATGCGTTCTTCGCGGACGCGAGCGGAATATCGATGGTCATCTCCGTATACTCGTTGACCTTTGTGTCGACGCTGATTGTTCCCCCGTGGCGGCGCACAATGTCGTTTGAAATGGCAAGGCCCAGGCCGGTGCCCTTCTCCGGCGGTTTCGTCGTGAAGAACGGGTTGAATATCCTGTCGGCAACGTCCGCGGGCATTCCAACCCCGTTGTCGCGAACCGTCACCCGGATCTTCGTGTCATCCCGGCGGGTTTTCAGCCAGAGCGTGGGCGCATAGTCCGTGTCCCCGCCCGCTTCCGCAAGGTTCTTGCGGCGCAGGTCAGTGGCGTAACAGGCATTCGACACCATGTTGAGGAACACGCGGCCCAGTTCCTGCGGAATCACTTCAATCACGCCGATATTGGGGTCAAAGTCCTCCTCCGTCGTCAGGTTGAAGTCGGAGTCCGTCGCCCTCTGGCTGTGATACGCCAGCCTGTACTGCTGGTCGACAAGAAGGTTCATATCGACGAACTCCCATTCCCCGGAGTCCCGCCCAATCTGGAGCATGTCATGGACGATGCGATTCGCGCGGTCGCCGTGCGACTTGATCCTGCCCAGGTTGTCCTGCAAATCGCCGACCACTTCTTCCACATAGGAGCGCTGATCATCGGTCATGGAGAACTTGCCGTCATCGAGGATCTCCCGCAGTTCTCCAACGAGCTCAGTGGAGGCCTCGGAAAAGTTGTTCATGAAGTTGAGCGGGTTCCGTATTTCATGCGCGACGCCGGCCGTCAGCTCACCCAGGGCGGCCAGTTTCTCACGCAGGACAATCTGCCCCTGCGCCTGCCGCAGGTCTCCAAGCACGCTTTCAAGCTCCGAATTCTTGTCCTGCACCTCGTTCGCCAACTGTTCCACAAGGTTGAGCCTCTGCACCTCAAGGGCATGGCGGCGGAAAACCTCAAGCGCGGAGGCCATCACGGCGACCTCATCCTGGCCGCCGATGTCCACCGTCGACTCCAGATCGCCCTCCGCCATGCTCTGCATGCGGGTGGACAGCGCGTTCAGCCGCCGCAGAAGGATGCGGCCAATGAAGAGCCAGATGATCAGCAGCGCGCCCGCAATGCTCAGCACGCTGATGACAATCAGCAGGATGCGCCCCGTGCGGATGGCCTGCTCAGATGCCGCCGTCGCCTCCAGCGTGCCCTCCTGCGACTGTGTCACCAGGCCGTCAACCTCCGTGAGCAGCTCAATGGACAGGGCGCGGTTGCTCTCCAGCAGTTGCCGCTGCGCATCGGAAATGCGCAGCGATTTCAGGACGACGTCATAGATCCCGTTCTCCTGCAACCCCAACGCAAAGAGCTGCGTCATGATTGGCCGGATCTGCGCGTGAATCTCCGTGTCCGTCAGCGTGTTCACGTTCCGGTCGATTCGGCTTGTGGCCGCCTCAAACTCGTCTCGCAGTGAACTGACAAGCCGGGCGTCTGACGCCGTGAACGCGCTGGCCAGTTGTTCCGTGCCGATCTTGGCGTCCGATTGAATCTCCACAAGGCGCCTGTATCTTTCCACCTGGTCCTCGGAGAAGTGTTCAAGTCGCTGCGCCTGCGGCTGATCAATCGCCGGATATCCCGTCATGATGAAGAAGAGTTGGTCATCAATGGCCGGCACAAGCACGGAGTCCAGGTCCATGCCAATTGTGACCAACTCAGACTGCAGTTCGACCCGTCTCTCATTCAGGTCAAACGTATCGACTGTCTGTGTTTCGATAGAGTCGATGTTGGACAGGAGGGTGTTCGCGTACTCTCGAATAACCCGAATACGTTCAGGATCAACGCCGGGCTGCGCCTCCAGCGCCTCCATCTCCCCTTCAAAGGCGTCATAGGAAACGTCAATCTCATTGACAACGCGATCAAACTCGCTTCTGGTCTCCGCCACGGTCAGGCTGGGGGCGGCGGCCACCAGCGTCTGGCCATACTGCGCAATTCCGAAGGCGGACGCCAACTCCGGCACGCTGCCCTCATTCACACGGCCCTGCGCGTCTCCAACGCTGTTGAATGAAAACCACGCGACCAGACTCGCCAGCAGGGTGAGCGCGACGGCCCCTCCAATGCTGATGTAGAGCTGCGTGGAAATCCGAACACGGCCAAGCAGCTGCCGCCGCCAGCCGGTGTCCGGCGTCTCCGCCTCTCCAAGGCGCGCTCCGATGGCGGACGTCACCTCCGTCAGGCGTTGACGCCCGTTATCGATAATCCTGTTCACCCATGGAGGTATCTTCATGACACCGACTCCACCAACGTCTCGACAGGATGATAGAGGCCGTCCGTTCCGATAACCGTAAGATACACGGCTTCCGAACCCTGATTATCATTCCCGCCAAACCGCAGCAGAAAGCCGTCTATGCTCAGCAGAGACGAATTCTGCAGCGCATTGAGAAAGCAGTCCCGGTCAACCGTCTCCCCGCATGCGGACACACCGGCGATGGCCAGGCGGCCGGCCAGATACCCCTCAAACGAATAGAAGTTGACCTCGGCATCCGCCTGATACGACCGCAGCGCGTTCTCGTATGAGGCGGCGACCGGCGCGGGGTCGTTGGTGACCAGCGGCAGCACCTGCGTGGCGTACACGCCGACGCCCCGGCTGCCGAGAAGTTCCGGCAGCCGGGAATTTCCCGCGACGGACACGGTGTAGAACTGTGTGTTCAACCCCGTTCTTCTGGCCCACTCAATGAGCGCGGCCACGGGCTCGAACGTTCCCATCAGGATGACGGCCTGAGGATGAGCCGGGGACAGATCAAGCAACGCCGTCTTGATCGCATTGGTATTCGCGGTGTACAGGCCCACGGCAACGGGCTGCATGCCGCGGCTGCGCAGCGCCTCAATGACGCCGCTATAACCGCTCCGGCCATATGCGTCATCCTGGTACATGACTCCAATGCGTGTGATGCCGCGCCTGCCGACAAGGAACTCCACGAGGGCCTCTGCCTCCTGGCTGTACGAGGCGCGCAGGTTGACAACATTCCGCGCCGCATCCTCACGGAAATACTCAGCGCCGGTGAACGGCGCGACATACGGCACTCCAGCCTCTGTCGTGATGGGCAGGACCGCGCGGCCCGTCGGTGTGCCCGCGGAGGCGAGCAACGCGAAAACCTGATCATCATTGATGAGCCGTTCAGTGTTCCGTATCGCCTTGGCGGGATCATAATCGTCATCGAGAGTGATGAGTCTGAACTGCCGTCCATTGACACCCCCGCCGGTGTTGACCTCATGGAAGGCCGCCTCAATCCCAATCTGGAGATTCGTGCCGATCTCGCCAAAATCGACCGATTGCCCAAAGGTGATCGAATCTCCGGTCACTCCGGGAGAAGTCTGCGCGGGAGTCGGGACCGGCGTCGTCTCACCCGGCCCGTTCGGGTCTCCGCCGCCGCCAAACCATGAGCAGCCGGCAATCAGGACCATGGCGCTGAGCGCAGTTATGACCGGCAAACGGGTCAGTTTCGGGCTCACCATACCCGCCTCAATGTGCCAGGTTGGCGACCAGTGTCATCCTGTTCTTGTCGTCAGCCCGCACGTACCTGACATCATCCATGACCGACCGCACAATATGAATGCCCCACCCGCCTACGCGGCGCTCCATGATCGGGCCCTCGAGATCGGGAGACGGCGCGTCAAGAACGGGGTTGAACGGGCGTCCGTCATCGACAATTACAAAGGTGATCTGTGAATCATCCGACACCACAGACACATCGATGAGATGAACCTTATCATCCACGTATCCATAATTCATGATATTGAGGGTGAGTTCCTCAAGCACCAGATTGATCTTGTACGTCAACTCCGGTGTCCATCCGTTGCTCTCGCCCAGTTCCTCCACCGCGGCGGTGATCCGATCAAGCTCGTCATGCCGCGACTCGATGGTCATTGAGATGGTCATGGGGTAACCCTATTCCCTGCGGAGCACGAGGCAGGTGATGTCGTCGTGCTGGGGCGCAGATCCGGAGAAGGCCTTGATCACGTCAAAAACGGCGTGAGCGGTGCTCTCCGGGTCGGTGGGAGGAGACGCGGCGAAGTGATCCCGAACCCGCTGCATCCCCATGGGCTCCTGGCTCTCATTCATCGCCTCCGTGACGCCGTCCGTCACGAACAGAACGGTATCTCCCGGGCTGATGTCCACGGAGTTCTCCATGTACACATACTCCGGAGCCACGCCCAGAACCACGCCCTGTGTGAGCGGAAGCTCCTCGGAGGAGCCGTCGGGGTGGATGAGCAACGGCGGATGCTCCCCGCCGCTCGCGTACGTGAGTCTGCCCGTTCTGGGGTCAAAGACGGCGTAGAGCACCGTCACAAACATCCCCGTCTCATTCTCCTGAACCAGGAGGCTGTTCACCTCGGTCAGGACCTCGCCGGGATGTCCCCGGCCCACGGCCGCGCCCTTCAGGAGGGTGCGAGTTGACATCATGAAGAGGCCGGCCGCCACGCCCTTGTCGGACACATCGGCCACCACAAGGCCAACACGGTCGAATTGGAGGCTCATCAGATCAAAGAAATCGCCGCCGATGTTCCTGGCCGGACGCATGGTTCCGTACACCCGATACCCCGCCCCCTCCGGGAACGTGCGCGGCAGGATGGACTGCTGCATGTTCTTCGCCACGTCCAGTTCATTCTGAATGGCAACCAGGCGATCACGAACGCTGAGGGCGTCCCGCAACTCCAATACGTGGCGCAGCGTCCGATCAATCGTGACGCGCAGATCGTCGAAGTCCACCGGTTTGGTGATGAAATCAAACGCGCCGCGATTCATCGCCGTGCGGATGTTCTGCATGTCTCCGTACGCGGAGATGATGACGGAGCGGATGTTGGGTTTGGCTTTGGGGATTTCCTGCAGGAGCGTCAGCCCGTCCATCTGGGGCATATTGATGTCGGACAACACCATATCGATCTTGTCATCCGACTCAAGCTCTCTGAGAGCTTCGACACCGTTGCGGGCGAAAACAAAGTCATAACGGCCGGCGCGGATCTCCCGCCGCATTCTCTGCCGCACCAGGGGCTCCAGGTCCGGCTCATCGTCAACGACGAGTATCTTGAACGGCCCCAGACCGTCCTCGACAGAGTCAGAGTCCACCGCGGAATCCGTCGTCACCGCCAGTGTCCTGAGAGTCCCCTGAGGGAACTCCTCTTCTCTCCGGCCGGCACGACAATCACACCCGGAGCAATCAGTTTCGTCGG
>JAAXGS010000182.1:7171-7891 GCA_012271225.1 Dehalococcoidia bacterium
GGAGCACAGCGCCAACTGTCCGCCCTGCCGCTGCAGGGTTTTGGCGGTGAGAAGGATCACGCGCATGCCGGCGCTGCTGATGTACGAGACGTGCTCAAAATCGATGACCAGCGCCTTGTCCTCCGGTTGAATGACGTTCTCCAGTGCCGCCTGGAACTCCTGCGCGCTCCCGCTATCGATTCGTCCCTCCGCCCTTGCAATGACGGTCACCTGTTCCCTATCAGCATCGACTTTCAACACGGCGGCCTCCCGAATCCATCTACGCTCAGGCTAGTATGCCACAGCGGGTGTGGCGCGGCTAGTGAATTACGCGCCGTCACAGCGCGGGGCGGCCGGGCGCGAGTTGCGTCCGATTGCGCAGGGCGCGCGGCGCGGCGCGTTGTCGCATAATAGGACATACGGCGCCTTGCCGAAGTGGCGGAATGGCAGACGCGACGGTCTCAAACACCGTTGGGGGCAACCCCGTGTCGGTTCGACTCCGACCTTCGGCACCGGCCCAACCTGTGGACGGCTCCCGTCCTGCTCTCGCCTATACTATCTAGCACGCCATCCTTGCCCGGTGGTGCAGCGGTAGCACAGAGGACTTTGGATCCTCTGACCCAGGTTCGAATCCTGGCCGGGCAGCCAACAGGGCAACGGCCATACAGGAGGTCAATCATTTCATCAGCCCTCGCCGGTGGTCCGCCAAGCGCCCTTGTCACGGGCGGCGCGGGCTTCATC
>JAAXGS010000183.1 GCA_012271225.1 Dehalococcoidia bacterium
GCCCACGTCGGCGTCCTTGGCCTCTCCCGGCCCGTTGACCTCACAGCCCATAACGGCAACGCGCACCTGCTTGTTCACCCGCTTGAGCGCCTCATCGACCATCTCCGCGTACTTGATGATGTCGACGTCCGCGCGTCCGCAGGACGGACAGGCAATCAGCGTCACGCCCCTGGAGCGGAGATTGAGCGACTTCAGGATTTCAAACCCCGCCTCGACCTCCGCCACCGGGTCGCCGGCCAGTGAGACGCGGATGGTGTCACCGATGCCCATGTGGAGCAGGGCGCCGATGCCGACGGCGCTGCGGATTGCCCCGTTCAGCGGCGTGCCGGCCTCCGTAATGCCGAGGTGGAGCGGGTAGGGCACGCGCTCCGCCACGCGCCGGTAGGCCTCGATGGTCATCGGCACGTCAAAGCCCTTGACGGAGATCTTGATCCGGTCGAACTCCATCTCCTCCAGTATTCCAACCTCCCACAGCGCCGTGTTGACCATGTGATCAATGACCGTGTACTCGCCGTCGCCCTCCTGGCTGGCCTTGGCGAGGCGGTTGACGCCGTCCGCCAGGCGGTGAAAGTCGCCCGTCTTGCCGATTCCGCCGATGGGCGGCAGGGAGCCGAAATTCACGCCGATCCGAATGGGAATATCACGCTCCTTCGCCAGCGTGACAACCTCACGCACCTTGTCGGCGTCACGGATGTTGCCCGGGTTCAGTCTGATGCCGCTCACACCGCTGCGAATGGCCTCAAGCGCAAGGTGATGGTGAAAGTGAATGTCCGCAATGACCGGGATCGTCACCTGCCGGACAATATCCGCCAGGGCCTGGGCGGCGTCCATGTTGGGCACGGCGCACCGGATGATCTCGCAGCCGGCCTCCTCAAGCCGGTGAATCTGCGCGACCGTGGCGGCGGCGTCTCGCGTGTCGGTCTTGGTCATGGACTGCACGGAGATGGGCGCATCGCCGCCGACCGGGACAGCGCCGACGTGAATTTGCCGGGATGCGCGTCTGTTTTGCACGGCCTCTTCCCCCGTCACTCCTGCTGCTCTCCTCGAATAGTCCCTATCCACAGTACCATAGCCCCCCATGGCCGAATTGACGCGGGTATTGGCCGCCGGTTCCGCCCTGAGCCTGACGGCGCCCTCAGGGCAGGATTGGGTTCCCCTGCGCAAGCCGCGGCAGATCGATGCCCAGCGTGACGAACAGAATGAGCGAGAGCAGGAACACGAACCCCGCTGCGTGGATGAGATTCTCCATCTGCGGGGGCAGCCGCCGCCCCCGGCGCAGCGTTTCCAGAACCAGGAAGGGCAGGCGCCCCCCGTCCAGCGCGGGGATGGGGAGGAGATTGAGGATGCCGAGGTTGAGGCTGAGGAGCCCAACGATTGACAACAGCTGAACAATGCCTGCCTGCGCCGCCTCGCCCGTTGCCTGCGCAATGCCAACGGGCCCGGCAATGCCAGGATCGGATGAGGTTCCAATCGCTCTGCCCAGTTCAGTTGCCGTGAACGTGACGATGTTGCCCATCAGCCGCACGCCGTTCACGGGCGCCTGCCACAGGGCAGGCCGGTATTGCTCAAAGACCGGGTCCGTCCACCGGATGCTGACGCCCATCGCGCCCTGCCCGGGCGGCGGGTTTGCGCGGAGAGCCAGGCGCACCGCCAACGGCGTTGAGCCGCGCAGCACCCGCAGCGTCGCATTCTCCGGAGAGGCGCTCACGCGCGCCGCCAACTGATCCAGCGTCAGCACATCAACCCCGTTGACGCTGCGGATGACGTCCCCGGCCTGTAGGCCGGCGTCATCGGCCGGTGAGTCGGGCATGACCTCCACTATCACGATTGTGCTGTCCACCAGGCGTTCATAGGGCAGGGCGGCGAGACCGGCGAAGATCACCCACGCAAGGAGCAGGTTCATGCCGGATCCGGCGATAAGCACGATGGCCCGCGCCCATACGGGCTTGCCGGCGTAGCCGTCCTGCGCGGTCGGATCGCTCTCTCCCTCCAGGCGGACAAAGCCGCCAACCGGTATGGCGTTCAGGGAGTAGAGAACGCCGTTGCGCGAGATTCCGCGAAAACGCGGCGGAAATCCGATGCCCAGCTCCCTGACGCGGATGCCAAGCAAACGCGCCGCCCAGAAGTGTCCGAGTTCATGGATGAGCACCAGAACGCTCAGGACGATGACGAATGAAACGATGGTGATGATGATTGACATGTCACGCCGTCCGCGCGCCCTGCAGCACATGCTCCCGCGCCCACGCGTCCGCCGCCAGAAGATCGGGCAGCGTCGGCTTGGCGATTGGCTTATGGGCGTCGAGCGCGTCGCTGATCAGGGCGGCTATGGCATTGAACGGGATGGCGCCGGAGAGAAAGAGATCAACGGCGACCTCATCGGCGGCGTTGAGCGCCGCGGGATACGTTTTTCCGCTTCGGGCAGCATCAAGGGCGATGCCGAAACACGGGAAACGACCACGATCCAGCGCCTCGAACGTCAACTCAACGTCGTAGTCCATCTCGCGCCAGTCCGCCGGCCGTTCAATCCGGTCCGGGTGTGCCAGAGCGTACTGAATGGGCAGTCTCATATCCGGCATGGACAACTGGGCCTTGAGTGTTCCGTCGACAAACTCCACGAGTGAATGAACGATGCTCTGGCGATGGACAAGAACGTCGATGCGGTCGTAGTCGACATCGTACAGCCACCGCGCCTCCATCACCTCAAACGCCTTGTTCATCAGCGTGGCGGAGTCCACAGTCACCTTGGGCCCCATGCGCCACGTTGGGTGAGACAGAGCCTCCGCCGGGGTGACGGCGTCCAGATCCG
>JAAXGS010000184.1:0-399 GCA_012271225.1 Dehalococcoidia bacterium
CTGCGTTCCTCTGCTGCCGCCGGAGCGCCCCCGACACCTGCTTGGCGTCGGCTCACCTGAGGACATCGTCGAGGGCATCGCCCGGGGAATCGACACGTTCGATTGCGCTCTGCCGACCCGTGTTGCCCGCAACGGCGCGCTGTACACATGGCAGGGAAGGGTGGACATCACCGCCGCGCGGTTCACGCGAGAGCGCGGGCCCATTCAGGAGGACTGTGACTGCAAGGCATGCGCGGACCATTCCGCGGCGTACCTGCAGCATCTCTTCAAGGCAAGGGAACTGCTGGCGTATCGGCTGGCGAGCATCCACAATTTGCGATTCATTCACAGGCTGCTGGACAGGGCGCGCGCCGCCATCACAGCGGGCTCATATGGGGCGTTCCGCCGTGACTTTCACGC
>JAAXGS010000184.1:532-5238 GCA_012271225.1 Dehalococcoidia bacterium
AGCCGCCGGCAACTGCGGGGACGATGCTCACCTCATCCCCTTCCTTTAGGGCCGTCTCCAGGCCGCTGAGGAAACGCACGTCCTCTCCATTGACGTAGATGTTCACGAAACGGTGCAGCTCGCCCTCATCGTTGAACAGCCTCTCCCTGATGCCCGGAAATCGCTCGTTCAGTTGGGCAAGCGCCCCGTCCAGCCGGTCGCTGGAGGCCTCGATCTCGTCAACGCCGTCCGTCACGCGCCGCAGCGGCGTGGGAATCTTCACTGTGACCGACATAGGGCAGTTCTCCTTGCGCTTGTGTTTTCAATCAGGTGGTTGCGGGGTGTTGGGTGGCCGGGCTCCTGCGCCGGATGGGGCGCCAACTCACTTTATAGCATAGCGGAGGGAGCGGCGCTTTATCGGGTTGAGCGCGGCGGGGCGGCAACACCAGTCACCCCTCAATAACATCGCCGGGAACAGGGTCAACGCGGACGCCCTTCTCCATGACCCACGCGATGCCGCGGTCGATCTCGTCCTGTTCACCGTCCAGCTCCAGAACCACCCAGCCCTGATCGTCCTCAACGTTGGCGCGGCGGATGTTCGTCACAACGTCATACTCGCGCCCCAGCGACCAGATAATCGGCTCCTGGATCAACTCTGACGCGAATGTGAAACGAACACGAACCCTGGCCATCTCTCCCCCCAACTCTCGTACTGTCTGATAGTGTCCCGGCACGGCGCCTTCCGGACGCGCATCGCCGTCTCTATGCATCCTCAGCCTTGATTGCGTCCTCAAATGCCCTCATGGACGCATCGATCTGCACGGTCTGCGCGACATCCTGCACGGCCTCCTGCGTTTTGAGGCCGTTGCCGGTGATGTACGCGACGGTGACATCATCCGGTTTGATCACGCCCTTTTGCGTCAGCTTGCGCAGCACGCCGACGGTAACGCCGCCGGCCGTCTCCGCAAAGATGCCCTCCGTCTGCGCAAGCAGTTTGATGGAGTCGACAATCTCGCTGTCGGTAACGGCATGGCCGGTGCCATCGCTCTGCTCGATGACGTTGAGCGCGTAATAGCCGTCCGCCGGGTTCCCGATTGCAAGCGACTTTGCGATGGTCTGCGGCCTGACGGGCCGGATGTCCTTAATGCCCGCCTCATAGGCGGAGACGATGGGCGAGGAGCCCTCCGCCTGCGCGATGTGCATGCGGGTGTTTGGCTTGTCGATGATCCGCAGTCGGTGCAGCTCATGAAGGCCCTTCCAGATCTTGGTGAACATGGAGCCGGACGCGGCCGGGACAATGGCATGGTCAGGCGCGCGCCACCCCAACTGCTCCGCCGCCTCATATCCCAACGTCTTTGACCCCTCCGAGTAGTACGGACGGACGTTGATGTTGACGAAGGCCCATCCATACCGATCCGCGATCTCTGAGCACAGCCGGTTCACATCGTCATAGCTGCCGTCAACGGCGACGAGTGTGGGGCCGTAGATGGCCGCGCCAACCACCTTGCCAAGCTCCAGGTCCGCCGGGATGAACACATAGCACCTGATGCCGGCGCGGGCGGCGTGCGCCGCGACCGACCCGGCGAGGTTGCCGGTTGAGGCGCAGGCAAGGGTGTCGAATCCAAAATCACGCGCCGCAGTCGCCGCAACGGAAACCACGCGGTCCTTGAACGAGTACGTGGGATTGACGCAATCGTTCTTGAGATACAATTCGTTCAGGCCCAGGGCTTTGCCGAGGCGATCCGCCTTCACAAGGGGAGTCAGCCCCGCGTTGATATCGACGGGATCCGTCGCGTCGGCGGGCAGCAGCTCGGCATACCGCCACATGCTGGGCGGGCCGTTCTGAATGGACTCACGGGACATCACGCGGGCAATCGCGTCATAGTCGTATTGGACCTCCAGCGGCCCAAAGCAGAAATCGCAGACGTTGACGGGTTGGAGGTCATATTCCCGGGAGCACTCCCGACATCTCAGCGATGTTGTGTAGGGCATTACAGCTGTAATCCATTCTGTCCCGGCGGGGCGTCCGGGGACAGTATGAGCTTGCCGGCATAAGGATCGGCGGCAAGCATCAAGCCGTCCATGGCGTAACAGCCAAGCAATGGCTCCGTGCCAACCTCCGCGAAGCCGGCCCACGTATGGGTTGTTTGTCCTTCAACGGTTACTCTGAGCTCCCCGACGTCGTACTCCGCTCTACTCCCATCGGCAAGCTCAAATGCAGCGCGATGGGCTCGCTCTACACCCAGGTCATCAAGAACATTAGCCGGAATCATTGAGAAGTTGGCCCCCGTGTCTACGGTCGCGGAAAGGTCCGTGAACGAGTCGTCCAGCAGGCTGTGCAGCCTGACAGTGACGGAAAACAGTCCCATTCGGCGCTCCTCCAACGTCATTGGCCGGCGAACCGGAATGTTGACTGCTCTTATGAACATGGCTCATGACCTCACGACGGCGTGCTCTTCAGCCATTGTAGCAATCGTGTGACGGGTCGGAACAAATGAAGGGGGGCGGCACAATGTGCCGCCCCCTTGACGGTTTCCTGTGAAACGCTGCTCTTAGCGGTTCTGCCAGTTGGGCGCCCGCTTCTCCGCGAAGGCGAGCGGGCCCTCCTTGGAGTCCTCAGAACCGCCAACGATGCGGTTCACCCAGCCGCTGAACTGGTAGTGCTCATCAATGAACAGGTTGCGCCAGAACTGAGCGACGGACTTGACGCCCTGCACGGCGATTGGCGCGTTCTCCGCAATCAGTTTCGCGATCTCAACGGCGCGCGGCATCAACTGATCCGGCTCCACCACCTCATGCACCAGGCCGATGCGCAGGCACTCCGCCGGCGAGATGCGGTCCGCCGTGAGGCCGATATACATTGCCTCGCCAACGGGCACCAGACGCGGCATCAGGTGCATGCCTGAGCCCGGCATGATCCCCCGCTTGACCTCAAACAGGCCCATGTACCCCTCGGTCGAGATGATGCGGATGTCGCAGTCGATGGCGCGCTCCGTGCCTCCCCCAACAGCAAGGCCGTTGATGGCGGCGATGAAGGGCTTGGGCGAGCGCGCGAACTGGAAGAGGGAGCCCGTTGGCCCGACTCCTCCGCCGCCGGCGATGCGGAACAACTCCCGCGCGCGCTCCTGCGCATCGATCTCTCCCTTGTCAAACCGCTCATTGACCTCCGCGGTTCGGGAGTTGCGATCGGCCATCTCCCGCAGGTCGGCTCCGGCAGAGAAGGCTCGCCCGTTGCCGGTCACGATGCCGACCCACATGTTGCGGTCGTTGTTGAAATCGTGGAGCGCGATCTGCAGCTCCTCGTTCATGCTGCCGCCCATGGCGTTCAGCCGGTCAGGGCGATTCATCGTGAAGACCGCGTAGTGTTCGGCTTCGTTCTTCTCATAGAGCAACTCAGGCATGACTTCCCCTCCCACGTCGATTGTTCCTCGGCCCGAAAGCCGCCTAAGCCTAGAGTTTTGGCGGCGCGGCTGTCAAGTTGACGCCCTCGTGTTCACGCCGGTGAGGTCTCTCTCGCGGCGGACAGACATGGATTATCCTCATGTCATTCATGCCCGCGCTGACGGCCTCTCTTTGACACCCATCCGCCGCGACTGTTAGCCTGCATCACGGCGCGGAGCCGTTGCATGGGGGATGTGAATGGACGGCTTCCGGGGACGGGCGGAAGCGCCCGCCGCGTGCGCAACCCCGGGTTTCTTTCGACGAGACGCTCGCTGCCGTATTCGGTAATCCAGCAGTCCGCCAGGGCAGGGCGGAGCAACCGGAACCAGTATGCCGCGCCAAACGGAGCCAAACGCCAACAACGCCCTGGGCAGCGTGCTTCAGGGCATGATGCCCAAAAGTCACGTGCGCTCCGAGAATACGCGGGCCATCTCCGGACATCCGGGTCTGCGTCCTGACATTCTCATCACGGCGCCCGGCCGTGCGCCTGTCGTGGTCGAGGCGGAATACATGCCCGCCGCCACTGTCGAATCAGATGCAAAATCCCGGCTTGGGCTGAAAGTGGCAGACAGCGGGCGCATCATCGAGGCTGCCATCGCCCTGCGCTATCCGGAGAGCGTCAGCGAGGCCCATGACCTGCGCGCCGCCCTGTCGTCGAATCGCCTCTCCTACTGCGTGCTCACGGAGGCCGGGGCGGGGGCGAATCGCTTTCCGGAGTCAGGCTGGCTGGACGGCTCCGTCGAGGACCTGGCCGATATGGCGCGGCTGGCGTCCGTGCCGCAGAGAGCCGTGAATGAAGCGACCACGACGCTGCAGGAAGGTATTGAAGGGGCGGCGAAGCGGCTGGACGAGGTGAACGAGACACGACAGGGCATCACCATGGAGATCGCCAGGCGGTTGGGCATGGTCAATGTGCAGCAGACACGCCGCATGGCCTGCGCCATCATCGCCAACGCCCTGGTGTTCCATGAGCGCATCGCCGGAATGCACGAGGGCGTAAAACCCCTGACCCTGGTGTGCGGGGAGAGTGTCGCCAACCCGCAGCGAGAGGTGCTGGGCGCATGGGACGACATTCTGAAGATCAACTACTGGCCCATCTTCGCCATCGCCAAAGACATCGTGGAGCAGTTGGGCGCCGGGGACGCGGCGAGCATCCTCAGACGGTTGAGAGAGACTGCCCAGTCGGTCAACGCAGCGGGCGTGAACAACTCCCACGATCTGACGGGCCGCATCTTCCAGCGCCTCATCGCAGACAGAAAGTATCTGGCCACCTTCTACACCCTGCC
>JAAXGS010000185.1 GCA_012271225.1 Dehalococcoidia bacterium
ACGGCGACCGTGGACGTCGATTACGAGGCCGTGCTGAACGCCTGGCTGACGATTCCCGCCAACCGGGCCAGCGCGCAACTAACGCTGACGGTCACGCCGATTCAAGACGAGATCCATGAGGGAAACGAAACAATCACGGTACAGGGAACCACCGGCCGGACCACCGGCAGAACGGTACGCAACGCGCCCCTGTTCCTGACGGATGACGACATGAAGCCCTTCGGCTTCCTGGGCGCGGGAATCGAGGATCAACTCTGGCTTACCGGGGAGGCCGTCACGCCCCTGCGGCTGCCGAAGGCGATTGGCGGGACGGGGGCGCTGACCTACAGCCTGACCGCGGTGGATGATGACCCCCTGCCGGATGGGCTGTCGTTCAACGCCGCAACACGCATCCTGAGCGGAACCCCCACAACGGCCACCTGGGGCCTGGAGATGGTCTATACGGTGACGGATGAGGACGCGAACACGGACAGCCTGCGATTCCATATCACCGTGACAACGAGCGCGACGCCCGTGGTGACGCTCACGCTGACCCCGGACACCCTCGCGGAGAGTGACGCGGCAACGGCGGTGTCCGTGACGGCACGCGCGCAGGCGGCTCTGACACAGGCAACGGAGCTGCTGCTGCTCATCGGCACAGGCAACGGCACGGCAACGCCGGATGCCGATTTCTTTCGCTCCGCGGCCCGGCTCACCCTGACCATCCCCGACGGGCAGACAGAGGCCACGGGAGAGTTCATCCTGGCGCCGGTTCAGGACGGCCTCCATGAGGGTGATGAACTGATCGGCATTGCGGGGCTGGGCGGCGCAAGCGTGGCCGTGGCCCCCGCGTCCGTCACGCTGCAGGATGATGACATCGGCTTCCTCGGCCTGCGCGTGGCCGATCAGCGCTACAGCGCGGGCGCGGCGATCACGCCGCTGCAGTTGCCGGAGGCGGCGGGAGTCGCCGGAACGGTCGCGTACACACTGACCCCGGACATCTCCGTAATCGGTCTGACCTTTGATCCGTCCACCCGGCGGCTGACGGGCGCCCCGGCGACCTCGCAGGCGGCAACCGTTTACAGGTACACGGCAACGGACAACGCGCCGGGCGGGGGCAGTGAATCGCTGACGTTTACCGTCACAGTCCTGCCGGCTACCCCCGCGCCGCCGGTGGTCACGGAGGCCGCCCCAGGGCAGTTGCTGGTAACGTGGCGCGCGCCGGACCCGGCGATCACCGATTACGATGTGCGGTACCGCGCCGTTGGCGATACGCAGTGGCGCGAGTGGCGGCAGGGGGCGACCATCACGGCGCTCTCCACAACGATCACCGGGCTGACTGTCGGCATGCTGTACGAGGTGCAGGTGCGGGCAACGAGTCCTCTGGGCATGACGGACTGGTCTCTCTCAGGCCACGCCCGCACGGGCCCACCGCCGACTCCGCGCCCCACGGCAACCCCCGAGCCGGAGCCCACGGCCACGCCGAAACCCACAGCAGTGCCGACGGCGCCGCCCGTTGTTCAGACAACCGTCACGCCGGCCACCGCAACAGCGACACCTTCGCCGACACCCACGGCCACCCCGTCACCGTCGCCTACAGTGACACCCACGCCGACAGCGACAGTAACGCCAACCCCGTCACCAACGCCCACAATGACGCCAACACCGTCACCGTCACCGACGGTCACGCCGCGCCCAACTGCGACGGCAACGGCCGAGCCGCCGACGGCAACATCAACACCGCCGCCGGCGCCAACCGTTGCGCCGACAATTGCGCCAACGCCGTCACCGACCGCGATTGCGCCGGGCGGCGGGATCGGCCTCACGGACATCGCGTGGGTGGTGGTCGGAATGGCGGGCGGACTCGCCGTCGTGGCGGGTATGGTTGTGGTGTCGCGGCTCAGAGCCGGAGGTTAGAGGCCTCTTTAGGACGAGTCTCCGTCCGTTGAGAAGGGGTTAAGAAGCTCCACGCCGAACGGCGCGAAGTCGACGACGTTACGGGTGACCACCGCGAGCCGGTGAACAATGGCCGTTGCAGCAATCATGGCATCCTCGCTCATCGTGTCCGATCTTCGATGCATGAGTCGCGCCCACTCTCGAAAGGCGGCTGCGTCCATCGGAACGACGCCATAAGATGTGATCACCTTGTCCAGCCAGCCCTCTAGGTCTTCAGCCCTGGCTGCGTCCTGCTCCCGGGCGATTTCAATGCCCGCCTGTATCTCTCCAACCGTGACGGTTGACACGAAGAGTTGTTCCGCAGACACACGGCCGATCCAGTCTAGGACTGCTCCATGAGGGCGAGGGCGGCGCAACTCTGAAACCACGTTGGTATCGAGGAGGTACACAGCCTACTCCACGGCCAGGGGCGTTCGACGGTGACGCTGTGGGCGCGGCGGCGTCAGGCTTTCAGTGCGCGCTTCCGGCGCGAGCAGGAGTTCTTTCAGGTCCGGCCTGGTCATGCGCTCCAGCCTGCGCCACTGCTCGATCGGAAGGAGCACGGCAGTCTCCACGCCGCGCCTGGTGACGATCTGCGG
>JAAXGS010000186.1 GCA_012271225.1 Dehalococcoidia bacterium
GAGGACCGCAAGCACGGAGTGACTCTGCTGGTTGTGGACCAAAGGCCGAGCGGCATCCACGATGAGGTTCTCTCCCAGATCGGCACCAAACTCATCTGCCTGCTCGATAACGAACGCGATATTGAGGCGGTCCTGGGGGGAGCGCCTGAGCGCGCCAGGCTGCGCACCGTTCTGTCACGGCTGGAAAGCAGGCAGCAGGCGCTGTTGATGGGGGACGCCCTGCCCATGCCGGTCGTCGTGCGCACGCGCGACTACGGCACGCCGGACTCATACGCCAGGTTCTCAATCGCAGACGCCGTGGAATCGAAGGCGGCGTTTGCCGAGGAGAGGGATTCGCTGTTTGATTAGGCGAAGCCGAAGAGAGGAGCCGCACAGTGATTGAGGCAGGAGGTTTGACCCTGGATCTGGGCGCGATCAACTGGTTCGCTGTTATTGTGTCCGTCATCTTCGCCATGGCGTTCGGAACCGTGTACTACTTGCCTCAGACCGTTGGCCGCTACTGGATGGAGGCGCTCGGCATCACGGTAGAGGAAATCGGAGCGCGCGGAAATCAGGCGCAGGCGATGGGCGTGGCCGTCATTGGCGCGATTGTGAGCGTCATCTCCATCGCCATCCTGATTCAACTTGCCGATGCCTATTCATTCATTGGCGGGCTGTTCATCGGCGTGCTGGCGGCCGTCGGGCTGGTTCTCGCGCCAATGGGAACGAGATACATCTTTGAGGGGCGCCCGCTCAAGCTCTACATCGTCAACGGCGTGGAGAACTCCGTCTCGCTCATCGTCATTTCCCTGATTCTGGCCCTCTGGAAGTAGCCCGCGCATGAGAAAAAACGCGCGCTGACCGCTTGGCGGGGAGCATTTCCGCAGCAATCTCATCCATGTATGCGCCTCATCGACTTTGAACTGCGCCCCCTGCCCCCCTACCGACTGGATTTGACGGCGTGGGCGCTGAAGCGCCGCGCGGACAACACATGGGACCGCTGGGACGCGGACCGGCAGGCGTACCACCGTCTGCTTGTCATCGATGGCGGGCCCGTGGATGTTGGCGTGACGCAAACCGGCCCGCCGGACGCCGCCGCGCTCCACGTCTCCGTGAGCATCGACGCCGATCACG
>JAAXGS010000007.1:0-1763 GCA_012271225.1 Dehalococcoidia bacterium
GGCGCGGCGCAGATGGACGGCGCAATCCTCGTCGTCAGCGCGCCGGACGGGCCCATGCCGCAGACGCGGGAGCACATCCTGCTGGCGCGTCAGGTTGAGGTTCCGCGCATCGTCGTCTTCCTCAACAAGGTCGACATGATGGATGACGAGGAGCTGCTCGAGCTCGTCGAGATGGAGGTCCGGGAGCTGCTGTCCCGCTATGACTTCCCGGGCGATGACATCCCCTTCATCCGCGGCAGCGCGCTGCACGCCCTGGAAAGCGATGCCGCCGATCCAGGCGTGCCGGAGTACGCGCCCATCCTGCAGCTCATGGAGGCCGTGGACTCCTATATTCCGGAGCCTGACCGCCCGCGTGATCTGTCCTTCCTGATGCCCATTGAGGACGTGTTCGGCATCAAGGGGCGGGGCACCGTGGTGACCGGCCGCGTGGAGCGGGGCGTGATGAAGGTGGGTGAAGAGGTTGAAATCGTCGGATTCGGCGAGCAGCGCAAGACCGTTGTGACCGGCATTGAGATGTTTCACAAGACCGTGGACGAGACGGAGCCGGGCGATGCCGTCGGGCTGCTGCTTCGCGGCATTGAGCGTGATGACGTGGAACGCGGGCAGGTTGTGTCCAGGCCCAATTCCATCACGCCCCACACGCAGGCGCAGGCGCAGGTGTACGTCCTCACTCGGGATGAGGGGGGGCGCCATACGCCGTTCTTCACCGGGTACAAGCCGCAGTTCTATATCCGAACAACGGACGTCACCGGATCCGCCCATCTGCCGGACGGCATGGAGATGGTGATGCCCGGGGACAACGTGAGCATGCGGATCGAGCTGATCACGCCGGTGGCCATGGAAGAGGGCCTGCGGTTCGCGATCCGCGAGGGCGGGCGAACGGTCGGCTCCGGCGTCATCACGGACATCATCAGATAGGCAACCCGGGCAGAGGACGTTTGCGGCGGACGGAGCAGTCATGGCAAAGAAGATGGGAAACCGGATCGTCATCACCATGGCGTGCACGGAGTGCCGTGAGAGGAACTACTCATCGCAGAAGAATCGGCGGAATGACACGCAGCGGATGGAATTGAACAAGTTCTGTCCGCGATGTCATGGCCGCCGCCTGCATCGTGAGGTTCGGTAGGAGAGTGACAGTCCCATGAGCACCCGCACACAGGCGACCGGCGGCAGACGCTCCTCCGGCCCCTCGATTGCGCAGCTGCCGCGTGAGGTGACCTCCGAGCTCCGGAAGGTCACGTGGCCCTCCCGGGAGGAGGCCGTGCGGCTGACCATTATGGTCCTGGTGGTGTCCGCCGCCGTTGGACTGTTTCTGGGCGCCGTGGATTACGTGTTCACCGCCTTAGTCACCAACCTGCTGCTGGGCGTCTAGAGCGGCATAGCGGACGGACGTCAATGGCCTCCCAGCAACAGGATGTTCTGGATGTCAGTAGCCGGTGGTACGTGGTGCACACGTACTCCGGACAGGAGGACCGCGTCTGCCGAAACCTGGAGAACCGCATCGATTCCCTGGACGTGCGGAACCGCGTCTACCGCGTCGTCGTGCCAACGGAGGATGAGATTGAGATCAGGTCCGGGCAGAAGCGAACGGTGACGCGAAAGGTGTTTCCTGGCTACATCCTTGTTGAGATGCTGATGGATGATGAGACGTGGCGGGTGGTGCGTGAAACCCCCGGCGTCACCGGCTTTGTCAGCAGCGGCGATCCCCCGCGCCCCGTCCCTCTGGACGACACCGAGGTCAAGTCCATTCTCGATCAGATGGA
>JAAXGS010000007.1:1849-9597 GCA_012271225.1 Dehalococcoidia bacterium
TGGACTTTCTTCAGGTGGAAAAGCTGTAAACGCGCAACGGAACGCGAGCAAAAGGGGCCCGGCCCCGTGGTGGATTCAGGACAGACATGGCACGCAAGGTTCGGTCAGTGGTGCGCCTGCAGATACAGGCAGGCAAGGCGACGCCCGCGCCGCCCGTCGGCACGGCGCTCGGCCCGCACGGCGTCAATATCATGGGATTCGTCAAGGAATACAACGCCCGCACCGCGGATCAGACCGGCAACATCATCCCCGTTGACATCACCATCTATGAGGATCGATCGTTCACCTTTGTTACACGGACGCCGCCCGCGTCTGATCTCCTGCGCAAGGCCGCCGGCATTGAGAAGGGCAGTTCTGACGTGAGAACGGAGCGCGTCGCCACAATCTCCCGGGACAGGATTCGGGAAATCGCCCGGCTGAAACTGGTTGATCTGAATACGGACAACCTTGAAGCCGCCATGCAGATGGTCGCGGGCTCCGCCCGCAGCATGGGCATAGACATCACGGACTGAGGAACGGACTGCCACCCATGCCCAAACACAGCAAGCGCTACGGCGCAGCCGCAGAGCCCGTCGAGCATCTCCAATTCTATGATCCGGACACCGCCCTGGATATGGTGAGGAGTTCCGCCACGGCGAAGTTTGATGAGACCGTTGAGCTGCATGTGCGGCTCAACGTCGATCCGCGTCAGGCGGATCAGCAGGTGCGGGGCGTGGCTCTCCTGCCGCACGGCCTTGGCAAGCCCATCCGCGTGCTGGTCTTTGCGCAGGGCGAGGGTGAGCGGCTTGCGCGTGAGGCCGGCGCGGACTTCGTGGGGTCTGATGACCTGATTGAACGCATTGAGGGCGGTTGGATTGAGTTTGATGTTGCGCTGGCGACGCCGGAGATCATGGGGCGCATCGCGCGGCTTGGCCGCGTTCTGGGCCGACGCGGCCTCATGCCAAGCCCCCGCGGCAACACAGTTGTGCAGCCGCAGGACCTGCCGCGCGCCATCGATGAGGCGAGAAAGGGCCGTGTCGAGTTTCGTCTTGACCGGACGGGCATCATTCACAGCCCCATCGGCAAGGCGAGCTTTGCCGCTGAGAACCTGAAGGGCAATCTGGCGGCGCTGGTCAGCGCGATCACGCAGGCGCGCCCGGAGGCCGTCCGCGGCCAGTTTATTCGGAGCGTCACCGTGGCGAGTTCCATGGGGCCGGGCATCCGCATTGACCCAATCGCCGCCGGCGCGCTGCAGCCCGCGGATTAGTTGAACACACCCGCCAAAGGACGGACGCGCCATGCCAGCCCTGAAGAAAGTTGAACAGGTTGAGGATCTGACCGGTTTCCTGGACGGGGCGTCACTGGTCATCGGCGCCGGCCATGCCGGACTGACCGTGCAGGAGATGGAGGGCCTGCGCCGCGCGCTGCGGATTAATGACACGCGCTACCGCATCGTCAAGAATCGGCTTGCGCTCCGCGCCGCCGAGGCGCTTGGGCAGGGGGACGAGATTGGGCGCCTGCTCGACGGCTCCGTTGGCCTGATCGTCACCCGTGAGGATCCAATGCCCGTGATCCAGGCCCTCACGGGATATGTGAGATCGAACCGGCTCCAGTTGCGCATCACCAACGCCGTGCTGGACAGGCGCGTTGTGGCGGCATCGGAGTTGGAGCGCATCGCCGCGCTTCCGCCGCGGGAGGTCCTGCTGGCGCAGATCATGGGCGCGATGAACGGCGTGAGCCAGCGGCTGGTGAGCGTGCTGCACACACACCTGGGCAGTATTGTGAATGTTCTGGATCAGAGACGAAGACAGCTGGAAGAGAGGAGTTGAGGAGATGGCGACAAAGGATGAGATTGTTTCCGCGATTGAGGGCATGTCCGTCCTTGACCTTGCCGATCTGGTAAAGGAACTTGAGCAGAGGCTTGGCGTGACGGCCGCGGCGCCGGTTGCTGTTGCGGCCGCTCCCGCTGCCGGCGGAACGGCGGAAGCCGCCGCGCCCGCGGAAGAGGAGAAGTTTGAGTTCACCGTGACGCTCAAGGACATCGGCCCCAACAAGATTGAGGTCATCAAGGCGGTTCGTGAACTGGTGCCCGGCCTTGGCCTGAAGGAGGCGAAGGAACTGGTGGAGTCCGCGCCCACGGCCATCAAGGAGAACATCGCCAAGGACGAGTCCGACACCATCAAGTCCAAGCTTGAGGGCGCCGGCGCGGTGATCGACATCACCTAAGACCGCCGCGTCCTGACGGCGAAACCACTCCTGTCCCACGTGAAAACGCGCGTCTGCCCGCCGTTGATACCGGCGGGCGGATGCGCATGTCGCTTTGTGGCGAGATCTGCGCGTTTGAGCCAGCGACACATGATCGATGGGCGCGATGACTGAGGCTCAACCGGCTGAGGATCGCTTCGCCGACTACTCGGCCGGCCTGCGCATCCGTGATGTTCCAACGGGTGATCGCCCCCGTGAGCGTCTGCGGGATCAGGGCGCGCAAGCCCTGAGCAACTCTGAGCTCCTTGCGATCCTGCTGCGGGTTGGACGGCGGAATGAGAGCGCCGTGACCATGGCAACGCGCCTGCTTCAGAACGGATTGAAAGGTCTGCAGCAGGCGGCGTTTGATGAGCTTGCGGGTCAGCCCGGTCTGGGCATGGCGAAAGCGGCCCAGATCAAGGCTGCGCTGGAACTGGGGCGGCGTCTGCAGGCGGAAGCCCCGGAAACGCGCCCCGCCATCACGGGCCCGGAGGACGTCTACACCATCGTTGGCGCGGAGATGGTCTTTCTGGAGCATGAGGAGCTGCGCGTCCTGGTTCTGGACTCCCGAAACCGGGTTGTCCACATCGAGACGCTTTATCGAGGGACGGCCAATTCGTCACACGTGCGCACGGCGGAGGTCTTTCGGGAGGCCGTGCGGCGCAATCAGCCGCAGATCATCGTTGTGCACAATCACCCGTCCGGAGACCCCACGCCCAGCGCGGATGATGTGCGCGCCACGCGGTTCATGGCGGAGGCCGGAAAAACGCTGGAGATCGAGGTTCTGGACCACATCGTTGTCGCGCACAATCAGGGAAGGCGCTTTGTCAGCATGCGGGACTCACGGCTTGGCTTTGACGCCTGACCGCGCGTCCTTTCCTGCGATGGCGCCGCCCCGCGCATGGGGGCGCAGCGTTAGCTAGCGTGAGATCAGGCTGCGAATCGTCGCCAGAATCCGCTTTGAACTGTTGGATAGCGCCGCCGTCCCGTTCACCGTCGCAGCGTTGTTTGTCCTGACTGCGGCCAACTGTGGCTGCGCATCCACCTCAACATCCTGCGGCGGGCTTTCTGCATCGATCACGGACTCCACGTCGATGGCCTCTTCGTCCGTCGGCCGCGGCGCGCTGATCTCACCCCACGCGAAGATCAGCGAGTAGATGAAGCCGGCGACGGGCACGCCAAGCATCGCGCCCCATGGCCCCGCGAAGCGCGTGCCCAGCACAACGGCCAGCAGGACAAAGAAGCCGGGCATGCGCACCGCCTTGCCGTAGACACGCGGCAGCACAAAATTGTTCATGAACAGGCTCCAGGAAATGAGCGCCACTGCCACGACGATGGCCGTCGTGACGGAGCCGGTGAGCAGGGCAATGGTGATTGGGATGCCGATTGCGACAAACTCGCCAATGATGGGCACCAACTGAATCAGGCCGGCGCTGATGCCGATGGGAAGGGCGAACGGGAGGCCCGCCGCCAGCATCGTCGTCGTAATCGCGGCCGAATACAGCCCGACAACGATGGAAATCCCCTTCAGGTAGGAGAAGAAGGTCTGGTCAAGGTGTCGCAGAACCGTCGACGCACGCTCATGGTACTCAGCGGGCAGGATGCGGAAGAACAGGCTGAGAAGCTGATCCTTCTCAACGGTCATGTAGACGGAGAGCGAGATGCAGAAGACGGTCTGGATGAAGATGTTTGTCGTGCTGCTGACGATGCCCAGCGCGTTGTCCTGCACCCACGCGCCAATCGCACTGCCAATCGCCGCGAAGGGGTTGACGTCCGGGGTCTCGCCGCCGCCGCCCGCGTCGCGCAGGGAATCAAGAAAGTTGTTGACGGAGGAGAGAATCCCGGAGAGACGCACCGCATAGTCCGGCAGATCCTCCGACAGGTCGACGGTCTGGGCGATTGTGACCGGCACCAAAAGCGCGATGAGCAGGATGACGGGCAGCAGGATGAGGAGATACGCGAGGGGAATGGCCGCCCACGTTGGCCGCGGCACATAGACGGTGATGACGTTGCTCAGACGCCGGACGGCCGCGGAGAGAATCCACGCGAGGAATATCAGAAGCAGGACATCAAAGACCAGATAGAACAGATCGGTGACGCCCCGCACCAGGTAGAGGCCGGCGGCAAGCGCGATGATGCCGATGGCCAGCCGCAGGCCGAGCGATCCGGCGAGGTTGCCGAACTCGCTGCCTCGATTCCCCGGCGCTCTCTGTCGCATACCGCCCACTACATGCCGGGGCAGCCCGGCTGCCTCGAATGCGCGTGTACCATTACCCGCGGGACTCTGTTCCGCCCATAGCATACAGTACTGATATGCTCCAAAAAGGGCTGCGCGCGGCGGGCGCGCGCGCCTGGCCGGAGGGATTCGACAAGAATGGATGTCGCCGCGCGGCTCATTGGTATCTTCGCAATCACATACGTTATCGGCGCGTTGCCGACGGCGGTGATCGCGTCACGCCTCGTCGCGGGAATCGATGTGCGTGAACTGGGCACGCGCAACCCCGGCGCCGCCAACATCTTCCGGGAAGTTGATCCCAGGGTCGGGGTCATCGTGGCGATCATCGACATCTCAAAGGCGCTCATTCCGGTGCTCATTGTTGATCGCGCGCTGAATCTCGGCCCTTCCGGCGCAACCACGGCGGCGCTCGGCGCTCTGTGGGGTCATCAGTTCTCCGTGTTCCTGCGATTCCGGGGCGGGGCGGGGCTGGCGCCCGCGATGGGAGGCGTTGCCGGCCTGATGTTGGGGCCAACCCTGCTGGCGGCAATTGTTGGGCTGCCCATGCTGTTGCTGACGCGGAACATGGGGTGGACGGGCGGCGTGACCATGGGCGTTGCCTTTGTCATAACCGGATTGTTGGTCTGGACGGACGTGCCGTTCCCCGCCGTAGCGCGCGTCGAGGCCGCGGGGTATCTGTACGGCGGGGCGCTCATATCTCTTCTTCTTGCGCTGCACTTCTGGCGGCGGCGGCTTGGCGAGCTGCGCGCCGCTCGCGGCGCAGACGCCGCATGCGATGCCGCGTCGACCACGGAGGGCCAAAAATAATCAGCGTGCCGATTGCGATAACGATTGGCGGAATGAACAGGCCCATGTGGATGATGAGGCCGAAGGCCAGCGCCGATTCTTTGGGGACGCCGTAAAAGCCGAGAAACGCAACGGCGGCCGCCTCAAACGGACCGATGCCGGACGGGAGACCGGGGAGGACTGCGCCGAGCGTCATTGTTCCAATGACGACGACGTAGATGACCCCAAAGAGCTGCCAGTCATTTGTATACCCCGCGAGCCGAATACCCTGATCGACCGCGACGATAAACGCGGCGAAGCCGAGTATCAGCCACTGCGTGAGTGTGACGGCCAGCACGGATATCAGCCGGCGCGGCTGCCCCACAAGATCCTGCCATGCGGCTGAGTACGTGCGGAAAATCGGGAACCTGTCAAAGAACGTGATCTTGTGCGTATAGAGTGAGATCGCGGCAACAATGAGGACAAGCCCGATCAGCGGAAGGATGACCCATCTCAGATAGGCGGCGCCCTCCGCCCTGAAGATGGCAAAGCCGATGGCAAGGCTGCCAAGCGTGACCACAAGGTCCGTCATCCGCCCCAGAATGATGGACGCGAGGACGACGCCCCGGTCATAGCCCTCCCGGAGGGAGACATAGCCGAACTGGATCGGCTCCGCTACAACCCTGATTGGCGCGAGGTTATTCAGGCCCTGCCCGGTGTTCTCCACAAAAAAGAGGAACGTGGGACGCGGCGCTTCCCTGTGAAAGAGCATGTGCCATCTGTATGCGCGGACGGCGTTGCTTGCCACAACGACGCCGAAGACGGGCGCCATCAGGACCCAGTTGAACTGTGAGAGCTGATTGAGCAGCTCCGGCCAGTCAACCCCCCGGACAATGAAGTACGCCACCCCCACGCCGAAGGCCACGCCGACGAGGATCCGGCCGTAGAGCCAGATTTGACGCAACATCTCTCTAACTTTCTGTCCGGCCTCGTCGTCGGTCGTTCAGGCGGTCGTCCTGAGCCGCTCACCCTCCGCGCGCGGCACTGAGCGCAGGCGGGCGTACATCGCCGCCGCCTGGCCCGTTGCGCCCTCCGCGTCCACGGAGGGCACGCGCGCCGCCTCGGCAAGCAGTTGAACGCCGCCGAGAAAATCGCTGACGGCGATGGACTCAGCCTGCACGGAATCCTCGCCAAATCCGTTATGGTAGTGCGCCAGCGGAAAGGCCACGCCCGTGGCCGCGTATCCGTGCGCCAGAAACACCGATGCCTCGCAGACGCCCCCGCTCATCAACTGCCGTTGTATCGGCGCCGGCGGGTTGTCCGTGAGCAGTTTCGCGCGCGCCGCCTGCAGGACCTCCTCCGCGCTCTGCGTGAATGTTGAAACGGCATCGCCGACGCGAATGACCACGCCGTTGCCCTGCTCCGCGCCGGGCAGCGCGCGCGAGGATTCCACGGATACCACGACGGTTTCCTTCGGCAGGAGGCCGGAATCGGCCAGCAGGCGGGCCCCAATCAGGCCGTCCTCCTCGGCCCGCGTGAACACACCGTACAGATCGATGGGCGCGGTCTCGCGTGCCAGAATCTCCATCGCGGCCAGGGTCGCCGCGCATCCCGCCAGGTCATCGCAGGCTCGCATATGGACGTATTCGTCACGAATCAGGAAGTCCGGCAGATCGAACACCGCGTAGGCGGGGAGGGAGACGTCTCCGGCCTCCTGCATCTCGATGGACAGGGTGCGGGCCTCTGTATCGGAATCCGTTCCTGTGGTGCGCGCGCGCAGGGCCGCGCCGTCACTGCAATGCACAATCAGATCCACGCGCTGCAGGTACACAACATCGGAGACACGCCCCCGCATCCGCGCCTGCAGACGGCTGCCCGCGACATCCGTGATCTCAAACCCCGGGTGATCCATGTGCGCAACCAGGGCCAGGGGGCGCGGAGTCTGCCGCCCGTCCGGCGTCGTTCGCGTCACGCGCGCGATGATGTTGCCGAACGCGTCACGCCGGTGGGCAATTCCCGATTCGTCAAGCAGCGCCTCGATCGTCTCGGCAACCCGCGCCTCAAAAAAGGACGTGGCCGGTTGCTCACCGAGTTTCCGGAGTATGGCCAAAGAGCGCGGCAGGTCTTCCATGCGTTTGCTCCCCAGACGCTTCGGGCAACACTGTACAGCGCGGTTCGTTTGCGGAACCCGGGTCGATTGTCACATATATTCGTATCCTGTGTTGTGCGGTTCATCGGCTGCCCGGCCCCGGCTCATCCTGGCGCGGATCATGCGCCGCAAAATCCCCAGGATTTCGCGCGCGCTCTGCTTTCCTTAAGCGGCGTCCGTGCGTTGCATTGAGTGGAGGCCAAAAAGCGTCAGGGACGCGCCGCCGATACACGGTGGTTGACAGACGGGAACACATGAGTATGCTGGTAGCCAATCGCCGTTCCCGGGCCTTGGAGGGGTGTCCGGCTCTCACGCGAGAGAGTGTGCAGAGCCAGGACAAGGAGGTGAGCAGATGAAGGCGATATCCGATGAGCG
>JAAXGS010000187.1 GCA_012271225.1 Dehalococcoidia bacterium
ATAATCTCGCGGAGCATTCGCTCTAGTTTATCGATGTGCGCGACGGCGTCATCATAGCCAACTATCTTTCCTCGTGCCGTACTTGATGGAGGTGTCTCACCAAAGGCCAAAGTCTCGCCGCAGGTCTTGGCCCAGCGATCTATCACCTCTTTCAGTTCACCATCGGGAGGGAGTTTGGAAAGGCTGATCCACTCACCGAAGGTGATGTTTTTAAGCCCTCCAAATCCCGGCGTTTCCGGAAGATACAGCCATGCCACGGTGACATACGGGTATCTCCACGGCTCGCAGGCCGCGCGAATGCTCATGCGCGTTGGGCCAAATTCAATACGGGCGGCTCCCTGTGCATCCTGGGCTACCTTCATCAGGCGCTTCACAATCTCTCGATGTTTGGGCACAGAGTACGTATCTAGAAAAGTATCGCGTGTAAGGTTGGGAGGCCGAGAACTCGAGGAGGTCTTGGGCGCTGTCAGAGCCTTGCCCAACACCCGCGGCACGAGGGTCTGGGATGATTCTCCCTTGAAGCGCTTGATCTCGACCGCCAGCACCTGGACGTTCTGCATTTGGGCGTTCAGGAAGGTGACGATGCGCTCAAGTTCATCCGGGATGTCGTCTGAGACAAACAGAAGGCGCAGCCTGCTTGCGGCCAGATTGGCGGCGACGTTCTCCCAGAATGCATCGATGTCCGGTTCGGTATCAGGATTGGTGTTCAGCAAACGCGCAAGCTCGTCGTCGGCGTCATCACCGTGCTGCGCCTCAAACGTCTCCCGCAGTTCGTCAATCGTCCATGTGTATTGGGCATGAGCGGCGTATTCCATCATCTGCCCAACAACCGAACGTCGAATCTCAGGGTTATTGCCCCGCTTCACCTCAACCAGGGTCAGCCTGGCGTCCTGGTCAAGGATCAAGAGATCAACCGCCCACCAATCTCCCGCGTTCGGCTTGTTCGGGATGCCCTTCTCGCGGGTGATGAGAGTCCACCGCACGGGGTCATCCGGGCGCATCTGGTCGCCGCCCAGAAGATCCGGATGCTCCGCGATAAGTTTCTGAAAGTCCTCCTCGAGGGCAAACGGCGACTCCTCGAGCGGTTCCAGGTCGCCTTTCTCGCGCAGGTGGTAGATGCGTTCGGACATGACGAATTCAGGATATGACCGCCGCCACCTACACGCAACTCACAGCAGGGGCGGCTTGCGGAGCAGATCGTTGCCGTCTCTCTTACGCTGCCATTCCGCAGGTTCCGGGGTTGAGCGGGCATGAGGAGCAGCTTGAGGCCGCCGCGTGCAGTTCCATCGTGCGTTTCGATGGCCGGGCCGGCTCTGCGGGCTGCTCCTGTTCTCGAAAGAGCGGCAACTCCGCCTGCCTGGCGGGAGCGGGCTTGTGGCCCGGAAAGCGCAGAAACGGGAGAGCGCGCTTCACCACGACGCCCATCGTCTGCAGTTCCCTGCTCTGTGTGATGGAATGATCGTCCCGCTGTCGGATGATGCGGCTCGCCGCCAGCGGCCCGACGCCGGGGACGCGCAGGAGCTCCTGCTCAGTCGCCCGGTTCACGTCCACCGGAAAACGCTCGACATTGCTCATCGCAATCATCAATTTCGGGTCCGTGCGCATATCCAGAAAGCCGTCATCGCTGAAGGCGGGGCGCAGCTCCTCTGAGTCATAGCCGTAGATGCGTGACAGCCAGTCCAACTGATAGAGGCGATGCTCCCGCGCGGGCGGCGTCGCGGGGTGCTCCTCCAGCGGCGTGTACTGCACGGGGCGGAACGCCGAGTAATAGACGCGCTTGAAGCCGAAATTCCCATAGAGGTTGTGCATCCGCGTGTAGATGTCCCAATCCGACTCATCCGCCGCGCCCACAACCATCTGCGTGGCCTGGCCCACCGCGCCGCCGTAGCGCTCCTCCATCAGGCCGCTGATACGCTCCATGGGGGCGATGATCCCGTTGTCGAAGTCCTTCATCTTGCTCACCTTGCGCAGGTGCGCGGCGGAGGGCGACTCTATATTGACGGACAGGCGCGCTCCAAGCCGCTGGCTGGCCTGCAGCAGGGAGTCGTCATTGGTTCCGGGCATCACCTTGAGATGGACATAGCCGCGGAATCCGTAGCGGGAGCGAACCGCGTCCACCACGTCCAGCAGGCGCTCCTGCGTGGCGTTTGGGTTCTTGAAGATCCCGGAGCTCAGGAAGAGCCCGTCCACCTGATGGCGCCGGTGCATCTCATCAAACAGCCGCGCGAGCTCATCCACCTTGAACCCGTAGCGTCTGCGCGGCACCCAGTGGGAATTGGGGCAATAGTGGCAGTCCATGATGCAGTGGTCCGTGAACATCACGCGAAGCAGGGAGATGCGTTTGCCGTTTGGCATGGCGGCCCTGTAGACGCCGGCATGGGGCGTCGCGCCGCCGCGCGTTCTCGTGCCGCCCTGGCCCTCGCTTGGAGACAGCACATCGTCCGTCGCCATCCCGCCGAGGTGGCGCAGCTTCTCATAGACGTCCGGAGCGCTCCGAATAAGCATGGCAGACCCCCCTTTATGAACTAATGTTCTGATACTACCATGCCCTAAATGCGCTGACAACCCTTGATGTCAACCAAACACGGCGCAGGGAGGCACGGGCTTCTGCCACGCCAGCTGTCAGTCAGGCGGGCGGCGGAGATGGCGGGAGCGGTTAGGGGCCGCGGAGCGTGAAGAGCCAGCCCTCGTCGTGGACGAAGCCGCTTTGTGCAGGAGTGGGCCAAACGAAGGCGCTCGGATCACGATGCCATGCCAGCGCGCCGGCGAGGTTGATCACGGCATCAAGGCAGTCCGCGTTGGCGCGGCAGGCAGACCGTACGCCTTCAGGCAGCGAGGCGCCGGTCCACTCTTCGAGGAGCGTCAGGATTTCATCCCGCCGCCGCGGGGCGTTCTCTCCATTCTTGTATCCGGTTCCGGAATCACCGCGGGCGCGCAGGAGTTGACCCGGCATCAGTTCGACGAGGGTTACCTGAGCCCGTGAGGAATTGGCGGGGAGGGGCGGGATTCTGAACCGGCCGCGGGCGCGGGCCAAAAGGCGGCCAAGCATGGCCATGCCGTGGTGGGTCATCGGCCGCATATTGGGGTTGATGCCGTGGAGCGGCGAGAACGCCGGGGAGACATCGCTGGCGCGCCTGGGTTCTCCGCGCGTTGCCACGTACTCCCGCGCCACCTCCTCAAACTCGGCCTGATCCGTGGTCGACATACGGTCGCAGGAGTCCATCAGGCCCTCTCCCCACCTGATGAAGCCCTGCGTGACGGCGAAGCCGGCCGGCAGGCCAAATGGGAAATCGAGGGCGGCCACGGCGGGGTCGTCGATGGTCAGCAGCAGTTGCTCAAGGTCGGCGCGGCGGATGGAAAAGGGCGTCTGCCATTCGATAGAGCCGTCATCGCCGACGGCCGCCACCGCGATCCACGTGGCGTTGTCGTCTCGCGCCCCGCTGAAATCCACGCCGATGAGGGTGGTTGGCGCCATGGTCATGCCCCCGAGATTCCGCGCGGAGCCGTCAGGTCAGCGCGCCGACCGCGCTCAACTCCTGCGCGGCGTCAGGGTCAATGCCCAGAATCTCCGACAGAATCGCGTCCGTATGCTCGTTCAGCAGGGGCGCGCGGCGCTGCTCACCCGCATAGGTTCCGTCCACCCGCCACGGCACGCGGGCCGTTCGCCGCGGGCCGACCTCCGGATGGTCAACCGCCGCGAAAAGGCCGCGGGCAGCCGGGTGCGGGTGCTCCACAACCTCCAGCGGGTTGAGCACGGGGGCGGCGGATACGCCCGCCGCGGCCAGCTCCAGGGCGATGGCGTTCTTGTCGCGCAGAGCCGTCCATGCGCCGATAGCCTCATCCAGGGCGGCCTCATTCCGCTTGCGCGCGTCGGCAGTGGCGAAGCGGTCATCGTCCGCAAGGCTGCTGATCACGCTCCGCAATCCCGCCCATTCCGTCTCCGTTCGGGCGGAGACGGCCACCCATTGATCTGCGCCGGCGGCCGGGTACATGTTGTGCGGCGCGTGCAGGGGATGGCGGGAGCCGTCGCGCCCCGGCGTGTAAGCGGCGGTTGCCCGCGCCACCATCGGCTCCATGATGAGCGTCATCAGGCACTCCGTCATCGCCACATCCACATGGTGGCCCCTGCCCGTGCGTTTGCGGTCATGCAGGGCCGTCAGCGTGGCCATGGCGGCGTACGTGGCGGAGACCACGTCCGGGAAGTAGGAGCCGAGCAGACGCGGATGCCCACCGGCGTAGCCGGTCACGTCCGTCAGTCCGCAGAACGCGTTGATGATGCTGTGCAGGCCGCTGTAGTCCTTGAGCGGGCCGGAGCGGCCAAAGGCGGCGACGGACGTGTAGATCAGGCGCGGATTGAGCCGTGACAGCGCGTCATAGCCAAGCCCCCATCGCTCCATCAGGCCGGTTGAGAAATTCTCCAGCACCACGTCCGCGTTGGCGGCCAAGCGCCGCGCAAGATCCCGGCCCTCCTCCGTGCGCAGGTTGATCGGGATGCTCCGTTTCCCCGCGCTCAGGACGTTGTACGCGCCCGCGCGATTCATGCCGGGCCGCTCATCTGCGAACGGGGGCGAGTTTCGGAAATCGGCGGGGTTCTCCCTGCTCTCAACCTGAATGACGTCCGCGCCCAGCGCCGCCAGCCACTTGGCGCAGTACGGAATGGCGATGTACTGCCCAAAATCGACGACACGGACACCCTCAAGCGGGCGGCGCGGGGTGGCGGCCGTAGAGGGGCGCGGAGCGCCGTTCACGGGTGGGGTGATCGTCGTGGTGTCAGAGTTCATCTTGCCGGATTCATTGCGCGGATAGCCGGTCAGGATGAACGGCGCGCCGGTGTACGGAATGTCCTGTCCGTCACGGGTCTGCGCATGACGCAGGAAACGCCGCTCCCGGACGTGGTCGGACGTCAAAACCTCCTCCAGTGACATCGCCCAGTACGCGGGAATGCTCCGAGCCTGCAGCTCGTCCGTGATTTCCTTCCCGCTGTGCTCCATTGTCCAGTTCGTCAGCAGCACGCTGAGCGCGTCCCAGTTCGCGGCGCGGTTTGAGCCGTCCGCGAAATCCTCCGTGGACGCCCATTCCGGATTGCCCATGACCTCGCTCAACTGCGCCCAGTGGCGCGGACTCATCGCGACAATGACGATCCATCCGTCTCTGCAGGGGATGTAGCAGTTGGGCTGCCGGGCGATGAGTGTTGGGCCGCGGTCCCACACGCGCCCCAGATACTCGCGCTGCGTGACGGGGTGGTAGTTGAGGGCGGTCACCGCCTCAAGCTCGGAAACCTCAATGCGCGCGCCCGCGGCGTTCGGCCCTGCGCCGTTGCCGCCGCTCCCCTCCGCGTACAGGGTTGCCAGGGTCGCGACGACGCTCACCGCGCCCGCCATGAGCGAGGGGACGGACGCTCCCGTGGGCATGAGCGGCGGCTCACTCGGCAGATCGGACGGCGTGTCGGGCAGGCCCGGCGTCGTCCACGCCATGCCGGAGAGGGCCCAGGTTGCCAGATCGCTCGGCGGCAGGTCGGCCAGGGGGCCATCCGCTCCGTACGGCGTGACGGAGACGACGGTCAGATGCGGGTACGCGGCGTGCACGGCGTCCCATTCAAGGAACGGCGCCCCGGCCGCGTCGGCGTCAAAAAGCCCCGCGTCCTCAATCAGCACGTCGACTCCATCCAGCGCGGCGAGCAGGGATTCCGGCGTCAGCGCCGCCGCGTCGGTCTCAGAGCGATGGACCTTGCCGGCGTTCAGCGACCGATGGAGGAGCGGATCCCACGCGGCCATCTCCCGGCCGCGCAGCCGCTCATACAGGTGGCGCATGCGGCGCACCCTGTCCACGTCCGCGCCCAGCTCCGCCAGCAAGCGCGCGGCATAGGCGCCTGACAGAGAGGCAGTGACATCGACAACTCGCAGATGAGACAGTGGACCGGACATACGCCCTCCCCTCTCAGGTGTTGAGACCCTCATCCCCCACTGAACGAAAAATATACTGCCCGTCTCCCGGAGATGCCACAACCCGCCCGTTCAGGGAGACGGTGCGGCCCCTCAACAGCGTGCGGACCGGCCAGCCGGTCAGCGTCATACCCTCATAGATGGAGTAGTCGGCGCGCCCCTGCAGGGCGGACGCGGTCACCGTGCGCGCCTCATTCAAATCGACAATGGCGATGTCCGCGTCCGCGCCCACCTGCAAAGAGCCCTTGCGCGGCCACATCCTGAAAATGCGCGCGGGATTTTCCGCCGTGACCTCCGCCACGCGCGCCAGCGGCAGGCCGCGCGCACGCACGCCCTCACTCAGCATGACGGGCAGGATCATCGGCATGTTCGGCTGTCCCGGCGACGCGCTCCAGATGGTGCCCTGCTTGCGATCAGCCAGCCTGGCCGCGTGGTCGGAGCCAATCGTGTCCATCGTGCCGTCCGCGATGGCCTGCCAGAGCGCCTCCCGATCCTCCGGCGCGCGCAGCGGGGGATTCTGCTTGCCGAGCGTGCCAACGGGCGATTCATAGGTGTGGGAGAGGTAGTGCGGGCAGGTTTCAAGGTGAACCGCGCCCCCGTCCCGTCTGAACGCCCGCGCGGCCTCCAGAGTCTGCCCCGTGGACGTGTGGACGACGTACGGCGTGGAGCCGGTCTCGCGGCCAAACAGCATTGTGCGGACGGCCGCCTCCGCCTCCGTAAAGGGCGGGCGGGATTCATGCCACGCCCGGAGATCGTCTCGCCCGGACTCCTCAAGCCGTTTCCGAATCGCCCAGACGACCTCTATGTTCTCCGTGTGCACGCAGAGCACGGCGCCCGGACGCCCGCCAAGCCTTTCCAGCACCTCATACATCAGGCCGTCATCGATGGGCGGCAGCCCGATGTAGGCGCCCTCCTCTCCGCGAAAACTCATGAAGAACTTGAAGCTTGTGATGCCGAACTCATCGATGTATCGATCCATCTCCGCCATCTGCTCACGCGTGGAGATAACGGCGTGCAGTCCGTAGTCGATGAGGCTCTGCGCGTCGCCCCACTCGCGGTACTGCCGGTACTCGGCCTCGTACGGGTCATTCGACATGAGAAAGTGCAGGATTGTGGTGATGCCGTGGAGCGCGGCGACGCGGGTCTCCGTCTCAAACGCCGTCGCCGGGTCGCCAAGGTTGAGGTGGGTATGGGGATCGATGACGCCGGGCAGGACGACAAGACCGGTCGCATCGATGATCTCCGCCGCGTCCGCCGCGGCGCCCGGCTGCAGAT
>JAAXGS010000188.1 GCA_012271225.1 Dehalococcoidia bacterium
GCCCGGTACATTCTCGGCGAGGAGAATCGCGGCTGGTACACGGCCATGACCACCCTCTCCTTTGAGCGCTCCAACATCCAGGCGCCGGCCACCTTGCAGCGGCACATTGAGGACTACCTGGCCTACTGCAAGACACTGAAGCAGACCCGCGGCAGAAGCCCGCTGGATGACGCGCCGTTCCGCCATCAAATCGCCAATCTCCGCATTGAGGTTGAGACCCTGCGCATGATCGCCTACCGCGTGGGCTGGATGCAGAGCCGCGGGGAGATTCCGCAGAAGGAATCGTCCATGAGCAAGCTCTGGGCGGACATCCTCTTCCAGAAGACCCTCAAAACACTCGCGCGGGGACTGCAGGAGTACGGCAACCTGCTGCCAACACAGGACAGCATCGATCTTCCATTGGAAGGGTTTCTGAACAACCGGGCCTTCATGTCGGGCACGTTGAGCGTGGCCGGCGGCACGACTGAGGTTCAGCGTCAGATCATCGCGCAGCGGGGGTTGGGGCTGCCGCGCTAGGCGCGGGGCGTCACGACCGCTGCACAGGAGGACAAGGGAGGCAGGTATGGACTTTCGATTCTCACAAGAGGCCCAGACGATTCGGGACGAGGCCGAGGACTTTGTCACCAAGGAGTGGCAGAACCCCGGGTATGACCTGACCGGCGGCCTTGCGGGCTGGCATGGGGATGAGGAAACCCGTGAGGCGGGCCATGAGGTTGCCCGTCAGTTTGCCAAGAAACTCGTCGGCAGGGGTTGGTACACCATGCACTGGCCCAGCGAGTACGGCGGCCAGGACGCCTCCATTGAGAAGCAGCTGGCGTACCGGGAGGTCATGTCCTATCATGACGCGCCCGCGGCGCTCGGCGGCGGCCTTGTCGCCCCCGTGCTCATGGTGCACGGGCAGGAGTGGCAGAAGCAGCTCTTCCTTCCCCAGCTCGCCAACGCGGACATTGAGTTCGCGCAGGGGTTCTCAGAGCCGGACGCCGGATCCGACCTCGCCGGACTCAAGACGCGCGCCGTCCGCGACGGCGACGACTATGTGGTGAGCGGCCAGAAGATCTGGGGCACCTATCGGAATGACTGGATCCACATTCTGGTGCGAACGGACCCGGACGCGCCAAAGCATCGCGGCATCACGTATCTGCTGGCGCGCCTGAAGGATGAGGACGGCAACTACATGCCCGGCATTCAGGTCCGCGGCATTCAGGACGGCACGGGCAACCACCGCTGGGATGAGTTGTTCATGGAGAACTGGCGCGTGCCCGCCAACAACATCCTGGGCGAGGAGAACCGCGGGTGGTACGCCGCCATGACCACGCTCTCCTTTGAGCGCTCCAACATCGGACGGCCCGCGCAGCTCCTGCGCACGCTGGAGCAGTTCATCGACTGGTGCTCAAGGGTGCGGGATGAGGGCGGCGACACGCCCATTGACCGCGCGGAGATCCGCCACCGTCTGGCGGAGTGGCGCGTTCGCGTGGAGACGCTGCGATCCCTCTGCTACCGCGTCGGCTGGATGCAGAGCGAGGGCATGATTCCGCAGAAGGAGTCATCCATGGTCAAGTTCGCCGGAGATGAGCTCTTCCAGCACATCTACCGCGGCCTTGCGCAGATCATGGACGGGTACGGCAACCTGCTGCCGACAAACGGCCCGCGCTTCTCCCTGCCGGATGATAACTTCCTTCCGGCGCGGGGCTGGCAGAGCATCGGAACCAGCATCGGCGGCGGCACGCGGGAAATCCAGAAGAACATCATCGCGCAGCGCGGCCTGGGACTGCCCAGATAACCGCAGGAGCAAGCGCTCACGCCGCAGAGACACCCGGCATCAACCGCCAACAAGAGGCGCACAGAACAGGCTGAAAGGGAATGACAGGAGGGGGATATGGATCTGGGATTGACTGAAGATCAGGAAATGCTGCGCTCAATGGCCAGGGATTTCATTGAGCAGGAGACGCCGCGCGCCTTCGTCCGGGACATGGAGGAGGATGACCGCGGATTCACGGCGGAGATGTGGCAGAAAATCGCGCAGGTCGGCTGGCTTGGCCTGATCGTCCCTGAGGAGCACGGCGGCACCGGCCAGAACCTGGTCGACCTGGGCATCCTCATGGAGGAGGTGGGGCACGGCGTCATGCCCGGCCCGCTGTTCAACACCGCGCTTGTCACCGTTGCCATTCTGGACTCCGGCTCAGACGCGCAAAAGGCGGAATACCTGCCCCGCATCGCCGCCGGCGACCTCATCGCCACGGCGGCCATCCTTGAGCCCTATTCTCGCCTTGACGCCAACGGCATCAACCTGACGGCGGAGATGTCCGGCGGCAACTACACGCTCAACGGCACAAAGATGTTTGTTGAGAACGCCCACGCGGCCGACTACCTGCTGGTTGCCGCGCGATCAGGCGGCTCCGGCGAGGACGGCGTCACCCTGCTGCTGGTGGACGCCAGGAGTCAGGGCGTGGCCGTTGAGAAGCTCAAGACCATCGCCACGGACAATCAGTGTGAGGTGACCTTCAGCAATGTCTCCGTCCCGGCGGCCAACGTGCTGGGGACCGCGGGCAATGGCTGGGAACCCCTGCGGCTGCTCCTCCAAAAGGGCGCCGCGCTGCGCTGCTGCCAGATGGTCGGCGCGCTGCAGGAAGTCCTGGACATGACCGTTGAGTACGTCAAGAACCGGGTGCAGTTCGGACGGCCCATCGGCTCGTTCCAGGCCATTCAGCACTACTGCGCGAACATGGCGACGGATGTCGACGGCTCCCGCTTCATCACCTATCAAGCCATTTGGCGGCTTGGCGAGGGGCTGCCCTCTGATCTGGAGGTGTCCTCCGCCAAGGCGTGGGTCAGTGATTCCGCGCAGCGGGTGGCGGCCACGGCGCATCAGTGCCACGGCGCAATCGGCTTCACGCAGGAGCATGACCTGCAGCTGTTCACACGCCGACTCAAGGCGTGGGAGGTCTCCTTTGGCGACGGCGACTACCATCGAGAGCGCGTCGCCCAAGCGATGAACATCTAGGCGGGTAACGCTCCGTCATTCATTCCCGCGAAAGCGGGAATCTGTCGGGAACAAAACGGCGGGCGGCTCACTGATGAGCCGCCCGCCGTTCTTATTCGATTTACGATTTCTATTTCTTGGGCGGGTTATTCCCCCTGCCTTTGCCAGACGGGTTGCCTGTCTTACTCGGCCAATTGGGATTCGGGTTCCCACCTTTGGCGTTCATGGCTTCTGACACCGCGTTACCTCCTATCCGTCCGTGGCTCGGCGTGCGCGCACACTGTTGAGCCGTTTTCTTTCTTTCGTGGTCAGTATACTCGCCCCGCGATCCGTGTCAATCGCAGAGTAAGCCCTGCTCAGAACTGGGAGGTGTCGCCCGCTGCCGGCGTTGGGCATCGCACGGACACGCTAGATGGAACGCAGAGAGAGCGGCGCGGCCTACGCCGTCCGGACGCGCTCCAGCAGGACGCGCGCGCCTGCCAGATAGCTGCCGCTCCACGGCGTGGCGGGCGCGCCGTCAAAGTCCACCGCCGCGGCGTCCGCCCCCGTCTCCTGAATGAACAGCAGCCCCGCGGCGACGTCCCACGGTTTGAGCGCCAGATGGTAGTAGACATCCACCAGCCCTGCCGCGGCGTAGGCCAAGCCAAGCGCGCCGGAGCCCAGCAGCCGCGCGCGGTGCATCGGCAACAGCGCGCGGACAATCTCAAAGGCCCGGACGTTCAGAGCCTCCTCCGGGCCAATATCAAAGCCGATGGTGGCCTCCTCAATCCGGGTCGAGTAGCTCGGCCGCATCGGCAGACCGTTGAGCGTCAGGCCGCGGCCAACAGCGGCCTGAAACGTGTCGTCCCGCACGGCGTCATGCGTGATTCCCAGCACGGGAGCGCCGCCCCGCAGCAGGGCGATTGTCACGGCGAAGTGGGGAATGCCCCGTGCGAAGTTCGCCGTGCCATCGATCGGGTCAACCGTCCACACATACTCCGTGTCCCCCGTCGATTCACCCGTCTCCTCGCCCAGGAAACCCGCGCTGGGGAATTCGCGCCGCAGCAGCGCGCGGAGATCACGCTCAATGGCGATATCAACGTCCGTGACAACGTCGGCGCGGCGCTTCTCCCGCGCGCCCACGCTGTCGCCGCGGAAGTGCCGCAGGTGGATGCGGCCGGCGTGCCGCGCCGCCTCCAGCGCGACAGCCTCCGCCGTGCGGCCGGACGCGGCGCGGGGGAGTCCGTTCGGGGATGCCGTCACTGCCAGCCCCTCCTGTTTCTATAGGAATCATCATGGGGCCGGCGGGCCGCCCGCCCGTGACGCCCACTGTATCGCCGCCCATCTCGGTTCCGCGCGGCAGGCAATGACGCTTAAAAGAAACCGATGCGGTCACGCACCTCTTCCATCGTGCGGACGGCGACTGCCCGGGCGCGCTCCGTTCCGGCTGCCAGAACGTCCTCGACCAGATGCGGGCGAGACTGAAGCTCCGCCCGGCGTTCCCGAAACGGCCACAGATAGTCATTGATGGCGTTCGCCAGGGCGTGCTTGTCCTCCACGCAGCCGATGGTTGCGTTTGTGCATCCCTCATAGATGTCACGGACAGCGTCATCGGATGAGAAGATGTTATGGAGCGCATAGACGTTGCAGACCCAGGGGCGGCCGGGGTCCGTGCGGCGCGCGCGCTGCGGGTCCGTCACCATGGTCATGACGCGCTGCGTCGTCTCCTCCGCAGACGCGGCAAGCTCAATGTGATTGTCCAGGCTCTTTGACATCTTCTGCTCGCCGTCCGTCCCGCGAATGCTGGGCGTTTCAGACAGGAGGACCTGCGGCTCCGGGAAGACCTCTCCAAACTGGCCGTTAAAGCGGCGGACAATCTCGCGTGAGAGCTCGACGTGCGGGGCCTGATCCACGCCCACCGGCACGGTATCCGCCAGATAGATGATGATATCCGCCGTCTGCAGGACGGGATAGCCCACCAGACCGTAGTTCAGCCCCTCCGGGCGCAGCCGCATCTGCTCCTTGAACGATGGAACCCTCTGCAGCGACCCCATCGGCGTCACCATGCTCAGGTAGGCGTGCAGCTCCAGCACCTCCGGAACGCGCGACTGAATAAAGAGCGTGCTGCGGTCCGGATCAAGCCCGGCGGCCAGCCAGTCCAGCACCATCTCCCGCGTGTTCTCGCGCAGGCCCTGCGTATCCTCGACGGTCGTGAGGGCGTGCACGTCCGCGACAAAGTAGAAGCAGTCGTAGCCATCCTGCAGCGTCACCCAGTTCCTGAGCGCGCCAAAGTAGTTGCCCAGATGCAACCGCCCCGTGGGGCGCGCGCCGGACAGCACGCGCCCTCCCTTGTTGGGTGGCAGCTCGACAGGCAGGCCGGTCATCTCAGATTCTCGCTCTCTCCTCTGCTGATGTGAGTGTAGCAGGCAGCCCATCTCTGTGGCGCAGCCGCCGTCCTCCTCCCGCGCGGGGCGGCATGGCTCCCGTATCGTGAGCGGGCGGCGCGCGGCACGCGCTACACTATGACCATGAGCCAGACGATGACGCGCGCCGGCGTGTATGTGTCCACCCATCCCATTGTGCAGGACAAGCTGGCGCAGCTGCGCGACGTTGCGACGCCCGCCCGCAAGTTCCGGGAGCTTGTGCGGGAAATCTCACTCATGCTGGCGTATGAGGCCACGGCGGACCTGGCGACCGAGCCGATCAGCGTGGCCACGCCCCTCGCCAATGCGCCCGGCCGTCGGCTGCGCGGCTCCATCGGGCTGGTGCCGGTGCTGCGCGCCGGCCTCGGCATGGTGGAGGGGGTGTGGGAGATGATGCCGGACGCCGTCGTCTGGCACATCGGCCTTCGCCGCGATGAGCGCACGCTTGAGCCGATGCAGTACTACGCCAACAAACCCCTTGAGCCGGATGTGCAGGCGTGCCTGCTGATGGACCCCATGCTGGCGACGGGCGGCTCCGCCTCCGCCGCGTGCGACCTCCTGAAAATGTGGGGCGTGCAGCGCATCCGCTACCTGGGCCTGATCGCCGCGCCGGAGGGCATCGCGCGGCTGCAGAAAGACCACCCGGACGTCCGGATTCACATCGCCGGACTGGATGACTCCCTCAACGAGAACGGGTTCATCATGCCCGGACTCGGCGACGCCGGCGACCGTCAGTTCGGCACGGCCTAGAGACCCGCTGTGCGCATTGCCGTCTTTGGCGCGGGAGCCATCGGCGCGTACTTCGGGGGGCGTCTGATCCACGCGGGACAGCACGATGTCAGCCTCATCGCGCGCGGCCCTCATCTGAACGCGCTCCGCGCACGCGGACTGCGCATCGAGAGTCCGGACGGCGATGCGGCGCTTCCGCCGGACGCCTTCACGGCGACGGACACCCCCGCGCGCATCGGGCCGGTCGATATCGTCCTCGTCACCGTCAAGGCGTGGATGATTCCGGAGGCCGCCCCCGCCGTAACGCCGCTCGTTGGTCCTCAAACAACGGTCATCCCGCTGCAGAACGGAGTCGAGGCGGCGGATCAGCTGGCCGCCGCGCTTCCAACGGCTCACGTTGTGGGCGGGACGTGCCGCATCTTTGCGGCCGTCACTGAACCGGGGCATGTGCGTCATACGGGCGTGCCGCCGACGGTCACGCTTGGCGAGTTGGACGGCGGGCGCTCCGCCGAGGTTGAGCAGGCGCGGGCCGCCCTTGCCGATGCGGGTGTGGCGGCATCGGCGCATGACGATATTCGGGCGGCCCTCTGGGAGAAACTGCTGTTTGTGGGGCCGCTTGGGGGCGTCGGCGCGGTCACGCGCGCGCCCATTGGCGTGTTCCGCTCACTACCTCCGTCCCGCCGCCTGCTGGAGACCTGTATGGAGGAGATTGTGTCCGTGGCCGCAGCGATGGACGTTCGCCTGCCGCCGGACGCGATTCAGGGCGCGCTGCGGCTGTGCGACGCCGCGCCGGCGGAGGGCGCAGCGTCCATGCAGCGTGACATCGCCGCGGGCCAACCCTCTGAACTCGAATCGCAGATTGGCGTGATCCCCCGTTTCGGCTCCCGATACGGCGCTGCCACGCCCGCGCACGATGCGATCTACGCGGCGCTGCTGCCCTCCGAGCGCCGCGCGCGGGGCGAACTTTCATGGAATTGACGCGCGCCCCTGAACGGCGCGCGGCGCCGCGCCGTATAATCAGGCCGTGAGCAAACTACACGAGCGACTGGAACGCGGCGCGTCCGGCGCGCCCCGGCCATTGGGCTTCAGCACTGCCGGGCGGGAGCGCGCCCTCGCCATGACCATTGTCGCGTCCTTCGCCCGGCCAACCCAAAAGGCGGTGCAGGCGGCCGTCTCAGCAGGCGCGGAGTTCATCCTGCATGCCGACAACGGCGCGCGGAAGCCCCCGCCGGGGGCGGGCGATACGCCGTGGGGCGCGCGCGTCGACACCCTGACGGATGAGGCGCAGGAGGCGCTGAGAGAGGCGGGCTGTGATTTCCTGTTCGTCTCCCTTGCCGCGACGCCGCTGCGTCTGCTCAACGATGATTCAATCGGCTACTTTGGCCGCGTGCCCGCCACCCTGCCCGCCAATCTGGAGGAACGTCACCTCCGCGCCATGGAGAGGTTGCCGTTTGAGGGCGCGGTTGTCGAGGCGGACGCGGGCGAGGTCCTGACGGTGGGGCAGGCCATCGAGTACGCCGCCGCCATAGAGCGGCTGGCTGGCCCCGTTCTGGCGCGCGCGTCCCTGTCCTGGGGCGCCGGGGAGATGGAGCAGCTGCGGGATATGGGCTTTGGCGGCGTGGTTGTCGATATCGCTGATGCGGCGGCGGCCGCGCGGATCGCCGAGATCCGTGACGCCATTCTCGCCATCCCCGCGCAGACGCGCCGGCGGCGAGGCCGCGCGCAGGCGCGGGTCCCGCAAACGCAGAACGCCGCTCCGTCCGCGCCGCCTGACGGGGGCGATGATGATGACGACGTTGACGATGACTGACTGCCGGACCTGGCCCGGACGCACTCGCTAAACCGGGCGGGGCGTCAGAGGCCCACAGGCCGCCTCTCCGGGCGCGCAGCCTCCCGCTGAATGATGCTCCACACGGAATCAACCGCGGCGTCCAGGGTGCCGTCCGCATTCATAACGGCGTAGTCGAACTCGGCTCGTCGTTCCATCTCGCCCTGCGCCTCGCGCAGCCGCCGTGTGATCGCCGCCTCGTCCAGCCCGCCGCGGGAGCGCATCCGCCCCTCAAGCGCGGCAAGCGCCGGAACGGTGAGGAAGATCAGCAGCGCCTGCGGGATGAGCGCCCGGATGGAGCGCGCGCCCTGCACATCCGTCTTGAGCAAGGCAACGGGAGCGCGGTCCAGCGCTGCGCGGACGGACGCGCGCGGCACGCCGTAGCGGAATCCGTAGACGGTGGCGGACTCCAACAGCTGGCCCGTGGATTCCATGCCGTCAAACGCCTCCGGCGTCAGAAAGTGATACTGAGCGCCGTCATCCTCGCCCGGACGGGGCGGGCGGGTGGTGGCGGTGAGGGCAAGCGCGACACGGTCAGGGTGATCGCTCAGGATGCGTCCGGCAACGGCGTCCTTGCCGGATGCGGACGGGCCGGACAGGACAACGATCATCGAGTGGCGTCTGCGCTCACTCGTCCATGTCCTGATCCGCCCTGCCGCCCCGGTTGGTCGAAACGCGGCCGGCGACGGTCTCCGGGTTGATGGGAGCGAGCACGATGTGGCCGCTGTCCGTGATGAGGACCGCCTTTGTGCGGCGGCCATTGGTCATGTCAATCACGGCGTTGCGGCTTCTGGATTCCTGAATCAGTCGGCGCGTGGGCGCGGAGCCGGGCGAGACGATGGCTATGACGCGATTCATGATCAC
>JAAXGS010000189.1 GCA_012271225.1 Dehalococcoidia bacterium
GAGTTACCCCACCGCACGCCCGTCTGCCCCTGGTTCTGATGCTGAGGATCGATGCCCTCCCATCCGCGCCCACCGCGCGCCGCAGGGAAATTGTTTCAGAGCAGCAGCCCTGATGGAAAGCCTACGCCCTCATCCATGCTACGGGATGCTCACTCCCTGTGCCCGTGCCTGTTTGCCCTGTCTAAACGAATAGAGTCCTGGCGCGTATAATTGCGTGTGCTCTGCGCGGCAGGGCGCGCACGCGCGAGGTGGCAATACACATGCTGATGGCCGTTGACATCGGGAACACGCACACGAAGCTCGCGGCATTTGCCGGCGAATCGCTTGTCGCTATCGAACGGCTGCCGACCGATCCGAGTCAGGCGCCCGCCGCGGCCGGCGCGTTGATGTGCGGCGCGCTGTACCGCCACGGCATCACCGAACGCGATATCGACGGCGTGGTCTTCTGCTCCGTTGTGCCGCGCATGACGGACATGGTGGAACAGGCGGCGCAGGAGCGGCTGGGCATCGCGGCGCTCAACGTCAAAAAGGCGCGGCTGCGCGGCATCACGCTGTCAGTCGATAACCCGGACACCGTCGGAGCGGACCGGGTGGTGAATGTGACCGCGGCGTATGTCCTGCACGGCGGCCCGGCAATCGTCGTCGATTTCGGCACCGCGACCACCTTTGACCTCATCGACGGGAGCGGCTGCTTTCTGGGCGGGGTGATTGCCCCGGGAATCGCGCTGACGTCCGAGGCGCTCACGGCGCGGGCCGCGCAGCTGCCCTCCATTGAACCAACGTTCCCGGACACGATCATCGGCAGAAACGCCGACCACGCCATGCGGTCCGGCCTGATGTACGGTTACCTGAGCCTGACGGAGGGCATTCTGCGCCGCATGCAGACGGAGACCAAAATGCATGCCCGGGTCATCGCCACCGGCGGACTGGCGGATCAGATAGCCGGACGGACGGACGTGATCGATATTCTGGAACCACACCTGACTCTGCAGGGCCTGCGCCTGATCTGGGACATGAACCGCCCGGAGACGGCCACCGGCGGGTAGACTCTTTCCGGCATACGGCGGCGGCCTGTAATGGGCCGGGCGCCGGCGCCACAGACGAGGATTGCGCAGAACAATTGGCAGAGGGCACGGCAGGGGCACAGACGATGAACGGCGTGTATGCGATCACGGGGCGGCGGATTGTCCTGGGGGTTTCCGGGAGCATCGCCTGCTACAAGGCCGCGGACATTGCCTCCAAACTCATGCAGGCCGGGGCGCTGGTGGATGTGGTGCTCACCCGGGCCGCGCAGGAGTTCGTCACCCCGCTCACGTTCCGCGCGCTGACCCATCGCCCCGTCATCACGGATATCTTTGACGCGCGTTCAGAGTACCCCTTGGAGCATGTTGAGATCGCGCGGCAGGCCGACGCAATCGTCATCGCCCCCGCCACCGCGCACGTCATGGCCAAACTCGCGCATGGACTCGCCGACGACGCCCTTTCGACCATCGCGCTCGCGACGCAGGCGCCCATGCTCATCGCCCCGGCGATGGAGCATCAGATGTGGGTCAACGCGGCAACACAGGAAAACGCCGCCGCGCTGCGCGAGCGCGGACATGCCTTTGCCGGGCCGGACGAGGGGCGGTTGGCGTCCGGCGCCGCCGGCAGCGGACGCCTTGTCGAGACGGGCGCGCTCATCGCGGCGCTCAACGCCATCTTGGCCCGTGAGTCGGACCTTGCCGGCCGCCACATCGTCGTCTCCGCCGGCGGGACGCAGGAGCCCATCGATCCCGTGCGCGTCGTGACCAATCGTTCGTCCGGCAAGCAGGGTTACGCCTTTGCGGAGGCGGCGCGTGACCGCGGCGCGCGCGTGACGCTCATCTCCGCCGCGAGCCTTGCCGATCCGCCCGGCGTGACCGTTGTGCGGGTGGAGAGCGCCCGGCAGATGCTGACGGCGGTGTCCGATGCGCTGCGCGATGAGGCGGACGCGCTGGTGATGGCGGCCGCTGTTGCCGATTGGGAGCCCGTCAGCATGGCGGAACAGAAGATCAAGAAGGTCGACGGCCAGGACCGCCTGACGCTTGAGATGCGGAAGACGCCCGATATCCTGGCGGAGGTGGGGGGACTGCCGGGCATCAAGGTGGGGTTTGCCGCCGAGACCGAGAGCCTGTTGGACAACGCGCGTGACAAGCTGCGGCGCAAGAATCTGCACATGATCATCGCGAATGACGTCTCCGCAACGGACGC
>JAAXGS010000190.1:0-1378 GCA_012271225.1 Dehalococcoidia bacterium
ACGGCGATGGGCAGGCCCTGGCCAAGCGAGCCAGTCGCGACATCAACCGTTGGCAGATTGGGGACGGGGTGTCCCTCAAGGCGGCTGCCGGCAGTGCGGTAGGTCAGGAACTCGTCCTCCGTGATGACGCCGGCCGCCCTGAGCATGCTGTAGATCAGCGGAGAGGCATGACCCTTTGAGAAGACGAGGTGATCGTTCCCGGGCGAGTCAGGCCGCCCCATGTCATAGCGCAGGTGGTCGCTTAGCAAAACGGCCGCAAGGTCTGCCGCGGACATGCTGGATGTTGGATGGCCGGATTTGGCCTGCGCGGCCACGCGCACGGAATCCACCCTGAGTTGCCGCGCAAGACTCTCCCACGCTGCGCTGTCACCCATAGAAACGCCCTCCTGTCCCCCCGATGCCCATACAGTCATCATCACCGAGTCACGGCGCGCTGTCTACCAAGCGCCCCGGACTGACGGCGGCGGCATTGCGGAGTCCACGGGCAGGACCGGCGCTGCCGTTTGTGCACGCGCGGCGGATTGACCCGTCCGCCCGCGCCTCCGATAATGCGGCCATATCCCATGACTGTGCGCACTGTTCAGGGGCGAACGCCCGTCATTCATCCCACTGCGTGGATTGCCGACACCGCCTATCTGATGGGCGATGTCGAGGTCCACGAGGGAGCGAGCGTCTGGCCAGGCGCTGTCCTGCGCGCCGAGGGTGGGCGCATTGTCATCCGCCGCAACGCCGCCGTGCTTGAGCGCGCGGTGATCCACGGCGGAGGCGTCGGCGCGATTTCCCGCGCCACGGAGATCGGCGAGGGCGCATGGATCGGCGTCGGAGCCATGGTGCACTCCATGGGCGTTGGACGGTACACGCGCGTTGGGGACAACGCGACGGTGTTGGAGGCGGCGACGGTGGGCGAGTGGTGCTGGATCGCGCCGCGGGCCGTCGTCCTGCCCCGCGCGGTCATCCCCCACTACGCCTATGTGGCCGGCATCCCCGGCGCGGCCGGGCGATCCATCAATGAGGCTGAGCAGCGGATACTCTCCGTGCAGGGCCACAACACGAATGCCCGCGCGGCAGAACACCGCGCAGCGGAGACGCAGGGAGGCTCATCCATGATCCGCTCATTTAACGGCAAGCTCCCGCGGATTCACCCATCCGCGTGGATCAGTGAGGCGGCGTATGTGATTGGCGATGTCGAGATCGGTGAACGGTGCACGGTCTTCCCGGGGGCCGTGATCCGCGGCGATATGGGCAGGATCGTCATCGGCGCGCGCACCAATATTCAGGACAACGCCGTGGTCCACGCGGACGGTGACATGAGCATCGGAACGGACAACACGCTTGGCCACGCCGTGACGTTTCACGGGCGGCGGCTTGGCAGCCACTG
>JAAXGS010000190.1:1419-5813 GCA_012271225.1 Dehalococcoidia bacterium
GTGGTGGCGGCGGGGGGCGCCGTCGCCCCGAGCGCAGTCATTCCGGATGACTCGTTCGCGGCGGGCGTGCCCGCTGAGATTCTGTGGCAAACGGAACCGGCGCGTCGCGCCGCGATGGAGGAGCGCGGCGGCGAGTACTATGCGCGCCTGAGCGCGGTGTATCAGGCGGAGGGGCTGGGGTCATGGCCTCCCGGCGAATCGCCGCCCACAGGCTGAGCGCGTATGCCTAGCGCGGGATGAACCCCGCCCAATAACGGAGCGCCACGGCCAATTGCTCATCCATCCACTCAGCAAACCGGGCTTGCGGCTCCCCAACCCGATCCTGCCAAGTGAAGGTGAAGGGCACAGTTGTGCAGTTGTGGAAGTCCGGACCGGATGACTCATCAGCGGCCGTTGCTCCAGGGTCAATCACTGTAAAGGCCGTAGCGGCCATAATCCCGCTCAGTTGCCTGCCTACGTGATGTATGGAGATCACGAATCTTAATCGAGGGGCCAAACCTTGCTCTTGGATGCTTACTCGGAACTGTACAAAGAAACGGGATTCGGTCCAATTCACCCAGTGTCCGGCGTCTCTGCCCGTCTCGATGACCTCGGCTCGATACCAATGTTCTTTGTCGCCGGGCCCGCCTGTGTCTACACCGCATTCCACAGAAACGCCTGATTCTTCAAGATTCTGTGGAATAACAAGGCATTGTTGCTGAAGCCATTCTTGGGCCGCCGCCTGTAATCCATGCGCAACGTCATTGACCCTGCGCATCTGAGCAAGACGTGATTCTTGGCGATTATGCAGTCTCTCCGAAATGTAGTCGAGAACCTGCCCCATCGTGTTGTTGCTGTGACTTGACGTTGGCTCTACAGCGTCTGTCGGCTCCCCCAACGCCTGCAGGATCAGGCGTGTCTCCAGTCTAACGAATAACGTGATAAGAGGATTCAAATCTCCGGCATCCGCTTCTTCCAAGCATTGAATGTACTGTTCGCGATTGTCCCTGGAAATTACAATTGGCAAGTAATGGTGCTTGACCAGTTGCCATGTTTGTAGCGCGCGGGCCACCCGTCCGTTGCCGTCCTGGAAAGGGTGAATCTGGGCAAATCGATGATGAAGCCATGCGCAGACAACCAGCGGATCATATTGGGCGCTCTCGCTAGAGTAGTGAGCGTAGAGATCGACAAGGCGATCCAGTTCTGGGTCGACAGACTCTGGCGGACAGTACTCGTGCGTTGTGCCATCTTCCCGTTGCGGATTGTTCGTCCATTTCTTGAATGTGCCGTGCTGGAGAGGCATGTCGACCCTGTTCCCAAATTGATCGATTGCCGAGAATGTCTTCTGGCTCCTCGTCAGGATAATATGCATCTGTCTGATTGCTGTCTTTGAAAGTGGCACCTGTCGCTGAATTGAGTCGGAGACGTACTCAACTGCCTTCTGGTGATCCTGAAGATTTTCTATCAGTTCATCAGGGTCACGATTGGTAGAACTCGGTGAGATTATTCCCGCGTCCAGGCCTTTTTCAACTAACGTCTCAGTCGTTCCACGGTCGATGGTGTAGATGCCCTCAATGATGCCAGTCTCGATAGCGAATCTGCGGTAGAGTTGCTCAATGAAAGACGTGAAGGCGTTCGGGTTTTCATCCTCTCGCTGTTTCCGAAACTCGCGCCACTGGCGTTGCAGGGAATGCAGCTCCTGCAGAGCCGTCAATGACCCGGTAAGTTGGCTTGTCTCCAGACCGCTAAGCGGTTCCCATTTGTGATACGCCATTTGCCTTTCCAACAATCATCTGACACGCAACCTAGCAGGATGCACACGCGTTCAATGGTAGCATGAGGCAGATGCCCCGCCGTGCTCACTCCGTCTGGCAGTGCGCCCCTTCTTTCTCCCCGTAGCGCCTCTCTGCTCCTCTACTCCGGCTCCAGGGCGGATTCTGCAATGCGGCGCAGCGCGGCGATTCGCTCTGCGACGGGCTCCGCCCGNNTGCTGCGCAGGCGGGTGATCTTGCCCTCAACCTCCCGCATGTACGGCTGCCCGCCGTAGCCCGGGTTGACCGTCATCACCAGCGCGATGGCGAGCCCGTCCAGCAGTGGCTCGATCATCTCCACCGGCGTGTCCGGCTTGACGGCGAGGCCGGGCCGCGCGCCGCTGCCGCGGATTGCGGCAAGAGTTCCCCCCGGGTCCCCGCCCGCCTCCGCGTGGACGACGATGATATCCCCGCCCGCCGCGGCCATGCTCGCCACGTGGCGTTCCGGCGCGCTGACCATCATATGAACCACCAGCGGCACATGGGCCGCGTGCGGCTTGATTGCCGCGATCATCTGCGCGCCCAGCGTGATGGGCGGCACAAAGACGCCGTCCATCACGTCCACATGAATGTAGTCTGCGCCGCCGGCCGCCGCCGCGGCCGTCTCCTCGCCAAGCCGCGCGAAGTCCGCGGCCAGGATCGACGGCGCTATCTTGATGCGGCTGTCATCGGGCATGGCTGCGCTCAGCGGGTGTCCGATTCAAGGCGCCGCCGCGCATCCGCAATCGCGTCACGAACGCGGCCGGGCGCCGTGCCGCCGACGATGTCACGCCGAGCGATGGCGGACTCAAGGGTAATCTGCAGCGCGTCCGGGCCAAAGTGGGGAGAGGCGCGGCGGTAATCGTCGAGCGTCAGGCCGCGCAATTCCCTGCCGTCCCGCATTGCGGCCTCCACAAGGCCGCGCGTGATGCCGTGCGCCTCACGGAACGGCACGCCCCGCGTGGCGAGGTAATCGGCCAGCTCCGTCGCCAGGATATAGCCGCCCTCGGCCGCCGCGCGCATCGCCTCGGGGCGGAACGCCAGCGTGGACACCATGCCCGTCATCATCTCGATGCTGTCCAGCAGCGTATCCGCCGCGTCAAACAGCGGCTCCTTGTCCTCCTGCAGGTCGCGGTTATACGCCAGTGGCAGGGCCTTGACGGTGGTCAGCAGCGCAACGAGATTACCGATGGCGCGGCCGGTCTTGCCGCGCACCAGCTCCGCAATGTCCGGGTTCCGCTTCTGCGGCATGATGCTTGAGCCGGATGCGTAGTCCGCGCCGACGCGCGCGAAGCCAAACTCCTCTGACGACCACAGGATCACCTCCTCTGCGAGTCGTGAGAGGTGTGCCATCATCAGCGCCGCGGCGGAGAGAAACTCGATGATGTAGTCGCGGTCTGCCACGGCGTCCATGCTGTTGCGGCTCACGTCGGCAAAGCCGAGGTCCGCCGCCAGGGCATCGCGGTCGATGGCGTATGCCGTGCCGGTGAGCGCCGCGCTGCCCAGGGGCATGACGTCCGCGCGGGCAAGGGCGTCCCCCAGGCGTCCCGCGTCCCGCTCCGCCATCTCCACGTACGCCATCAGGTGATGGGCCAGCAGCACCGGCTGCGCCCGCTGCAGGTGAGTATAGGCTGGCATGATGACGTCGATTGTCGCCTCCGCCTGCCGGATGAGAGCGGCCCGGTAGGCCCGCGCGCCCTCCAGCGCCTGACGGATGACATCCTTGACATAGAGGCGCGTATCCGTCGCGATCTGATCGTTGCGGGAGCGGCCGGTGTGCAGCTTGCCGCCAAGCGGGCCGATGCCCTCAATCAGCCGCCGTTCAATGTTGAAATGGATGTCCTCCAGTTCCGGGCGGAAGGGAAACGCGCCGCTCTCCAGCTCCTGCGCGATGGTCTCCAGGCCGCCGACGATTGTCCGCTCTTCATCTGTGGTCAGGACGTCGGCCCGCGCCAATGCCCGCGCCCACGCGATGGACGCGCGGACGTCATGGCCCGCCAACCGACGGTCAAACGGCAGCGAGGCGAGGAAGCCGGGCGGGGACGGGGGCTGATATGCCATGCCATCAGGATAACCACAACGGGAAGCGCGCAGTAGCCTTCGATGCGGGGACGGGCCGCACAAGACGGTTGCCCGCATGGCTGCCTCGGGGGATGTTCGGCCCTGATGGAGGCACTCGGGGGAATGCGGCTTGCCGGCTGGCGCGGCGCTCTGTCACAGCAGCGCGCCCTGCGGTACAGTGGAAGACCGGTCGATCAACCGTCGTCAACCGATGAGGCGTGAAAAAACGATGGGCAGCTTCAGTTGTCCCCTGCATCTAACGAGTCTGGATGGAGAGCGCTCGTTGGATGTGGACGCCACCGTCGATGCCGGCTCCGATTTCACGACGCTGCCGAGCGGCGTTCTGACCGGCATGGGTGTGGAACCGACTGGTTCCCGCGGCTTCCGGTTGGCGGACGGGCGACAGGTTGAACTGCAGTACGGGCATGCCTGGGCGACCATCAACCGCGAGAGCGTCATCACGCTGGTCGTCTTTGGCGATGAGAACTCGCCCCCGCTGCTGGGCGCATACACGCTTGAGGGGCTTGCGTTGGCAGTCGATCCCCTCGCCCAACGCCTCGTCCC
>JAAXGS010000191.1 GCA_012271225.1 Dehalococcoidia bacterium
GTGATGCCGAGCTTGCAGCTGTCCGTGCCGGGGCATGACGTCACGTCCGTAATGCGGTTCAGGCCGCCCTCCGCGAGGTCCAGCGCCTGCAGCGCCTGATAGACATCGTAGAGCAGGGCGGTGGGCACCCAGCGCAGCATCAGGTTCTGCTCAGGCGTGGTGCGGACGCGGTAGCTCGCGAATCTGCGGGAGATTTCGGCGACGCCGCGGAATTGCTCCGGCGAGAGATCGCCCCGCGTGACCGTGATGCCGACGAAGTTGTACCCGTCATCCTGCTGCGGGGTGACGTTGGTCTCACGCCAGGCGCGGAAGGCGGCGTCATCCTCGCCGCGCGGCTCAATGCCCGTGGGCAGCGCCGGAATGTCCGCCTCCTCCTCATCGTGAAAGAGCAGGTAGTCGCGGTCGTCGTAGTTCTGCGCCCAATCCTGCTGCAGCTCCTCCTCAACCTGCTGCCGGAAGGAGTCGATCCCCTCCGTATGAATGAGGACCTTGATGCGCGCCTTCATCTTGTTGCGGCGGAGCCACGCTGTCCGATTGAACACCCGCAGCATGGCCTCTGACACGCGGAGGAAATCATCGACGGGCACGAATTCATAGATGGTCTCCGCGAGCAGCGGCTGAATGGACGTGCCGCCGCCGACAGTGATCTTGAAGCCCTTGACCTGCTCTCCGTTCACCTCACGGACGCGGGCGACATAGCCGAGGTCATGCATCGGCACGGTGGCGCAATCATGGTCGCCGCAGGAGAACGCCGGCTTGACCTTGCGGGGCATGTGAAAGGTGAAATCACGCCGGACAAAGTTGCGGACAAACGCGCCCATGTAGGGGAGGATGTCGAACGCCTGCTGCGGGTCAAGACCCGCCATTGGGCACGCAGTGACGTTGCGGACAGAGTTGCCGCAGGCCTCCTTGGTGCTCAGTCCCACACTCTGGAGGAGATGCATGGCCTCCGCGGCGCCCTCGAGCTTGAGGTGGTGGAGCTGGACGTTTTCGCGCGTGGTGATGTGTCCCTTGCGCAGCGGGGCGTAGCGTTCCGCGATTTCACCGATGGCGTCCATCTGATCTGCGTGGACAAGCCCGCCGGGGATCTTGATGCGGAACATCTGCGCGTCCAACTGCCGCTGCCCGTAGACGCCCAGCCGCAGGCGGAAGGACATGAACTCGTCCTCCGGAATCTCGCCATTGCGAAACTCCTTCACCTTGCCTTCATAGTCGGCGATCTCCTCATCCAGATACTGGATGATTGACGGCCGGGCAGAGCGGCGTTCCGTCACCGTTGATGTACTCACGTGATCCTCCCTTCGGGCCTTATGGACAGGGTATGCCCACCGGCCCTGCAACTCAAATTGCCTGTGCGGATTCTCCTCACGCCTGCGTTGCCTCAATGAGAATGCGCGCCACCTCTGGCCGGGTGAACTCCATCGGCGGAACCTGCCCGTTGGCGAGCATGTCCCGCACCTGTGTGCCGCTCAGGATCACGCGCTCATCCGGGCCGTGGGGGCAGGTCTTCATGGACGCCATGCCCTCACAGCGCTTGCAGAAGAAGGAATGATCGAAGAACAACGGCGTGATGCCCAGATCATCCACGGGCAGGCTGCGGAGCAAATCCTGAGCGGCGTACGTTCCGTAGTATGAGCCGACGCCGGCATGGTCACGCCCCACGATGAAATGCGTGCACCCGTAGTTCTTGCGGACAAGGGCATGGAAAACGGCCTCCCGCGGCCCCGCGTACCGCATCGCGGCGGGCAGCACGGACAGGTGCGCGCGGTCAGACGGATAGTAGCCGCTCAACAGCGCTTCATAGCAGCGCATCCGCACGTCCGCCGGAATGTCGTCCGGCTTGGTTTCCCCCACAAGCGGATGCAGGAGCAGGCCATCGACGATCTCAAGCGCCGCCTTTTGAATGTACTCATGCGCGCGGTGGACGGGATTGCGGGTCTGAAAGCCGACGATTGTCCGCCATCCGCGCCGGGCAAATGCCGCCCGCGTCTCCGCCGGGTCCTGCCGATAGGGCAGCAGGGTGGGCTCAATGTCCTCACGCTCAACGACGGTGACCGTGCCGCCGATCAGCAGGTCATGCTGCCGATAGACGGAGGCAACGCCCGGATGCGCCTCATCCTGCGTGGCAAAGACGTCCTGCGCCTCAACCTGCTTGTCGTAGGGATACACCTCATCGACAGCGATGACACCAACGAGTTGACCGGCGGGATCGTGCAGGGCGGCCTCGCTGCCCGTTCCAAGCCCCCGCGCCGCATCGGGCGGCGCGGACAGCGTGATTGGCAGGCTCCAGAGTGTCCCGTCCGCGAGTCTCATCTCTCGCACCGTGCGCTCATAGTCGGCCCTGTTCATGAACCCGGTCAGCGGGCTCATTCCGCCGACGGCGATGAGGTCCAGATCGGCGGCCTCACGG
>JAAXGS010000192.1 GCA_012271225.1 Dehalococcoidia bacterium
GCGCGCTAGAGTTACGCAAAGGTCCCCCCACAGGGAGAGACCGGGGCGCGAGATTCCTGCGCGAGGATGACGGCTGCCCGGGAGTTATGCAGGGCGCCGGAGGGGGAGATCTGGGCGCGCGGGGCCCCTTGGGCAGCGTTTGACAGTGCGCGCGCGGGCTGTGGTATTCTGCCCGCGCTGACGCGGGCTTGGCCGCCCCGGAACATCCGGGCGCTCACGGCGGCGGCATCTGGCGCGATGCCGGACTCTTCATAGACCGGGCGGGTCTCCCACAACCCCAGAGGGATGAGCGGGAAGACGCCGGACTTGGGGGAGGGCCGCAAGTCGAGCTTGCGCGCATCCGCCGAGGGGCGAGCCCCGCGGCGGAACTTACGGAGGAGGGCGCATGGTCCAGCAGGACGTTGAGCTGAAGAGGGGCCTACGGGACGTCTACTTCGAGTCCACGCAATCGAGTTACGTCATCGGCGACATAGGCCGGCTCATCTACCGCGGTTACGACATCCATGACCTGGCCGCGCAGGCCACCTTCGAAGAAGTCGTCTTTCTTATGATGAAGGGGCATCTGCCCACGAGCGCGGAACTCGACGAGTTCGACTCCGCGCTCCGCCGGGAGCGGGAGATTCCGCAGGAGGTCATGGAGGTCATCGAACGGGTGAAGGACGGCCACCCGATGGACGTGCTGCGGACCGCCGTTTCGGCGCTGGCCGCGTTCGAGCCGGCAGTAGGCGACATCTCCCACGAGGCGACGCTGCGGAAGGGCATGAAGATAACGGCGCAGACGCCGACGATCGTGGCGGCGCATCACCGCATTCGCACCGGCCAGCCCATCGTCGAGCCCGACCCCTCGCTTTCTCACGCCGCCAACTTTCTCTACATGCTTCTCGGCAAGCAGCCGGATGACGAGACGTCCCGGCTGATGGACAAGGACCTGATCGTTCACCTCGACCACGGATCGAACGCGTCGTCGTTCGCGGCGCGGGTTACGGCGAGCACGCTGGCCGACGTGCACGGGGCGGTGGTGACGGGGATCTCGACGTTGAAGGGGCCGCTGCACGGGGGCGCGGCCGAAGGCGTGATGAAGATGGCGCTGGAGATCGGCGACGAGGCGAACGTCGAGAGCTATCTGGAGGGCAAGCGCTCGCGCAAGGAGCGCATCATGGGGTTCGGCCACGCGGTGTACCGCGCGGAAGACCCGCGGGCGCGTCACCTTCGGGAGGGGTCGCGCCTGCTGGCGGAGAAGGAGGGGGACCCGAAGTGGTTCCAGATCCTGAGCAAGGTTGAGGAGCAGATGCGCCCTTACGCGGAGCGCGGCATCTGCGTAAACGTCGACTTCTGGGCCGGTTCGGTGTACTACTTGCTGGGGATACCGGAAGACCTGTTCATTTCGATATTCGCGGTGGCGCGCGTCCCCGGTTACGTGGTGCAGATACTGGAGCAGCAGGACAAGAACATCCTGATCCGGCCGCAGATACGGTACGACGGGCCTATGGACATGGAGTTCGTGCCCATCGGCCAGCGAGGCTAACGGCGGACTATTCCTCAAAGGGGAGGCTCCGGGGATGACGCAGCAGGCAGTCAAGGTAGGGGAGACGGCGGACTCCGGTTGTCCGGAGAATGCGAACGGCGGCCATCACTGGGCCATTGAGAGTCCGAACGGACCTACGAGTTTCGGCATTTGCCGCCGCTGCGGCGACCGCCGCGAGTTCAAGAACTCGATCCAGATCACCAGTTGGGAGTCGGAGGGCAGCCACGCCAACCGCAGCCGCGGCTAGCGGGCCGCCGATGAAACCCGCTCTCCCGTTTCCGCAAGATTGACGGAACCGCATATGCAACCCTCGACGCCCCGGCTCAGCGCCGGGGCGTTCTTGTTGGGAGATAGACTGGGGGCATGGCTGTGGGACTGCACGGCATGACTGGAGCGGAGGTGGAGGCGCGGCGGCGCATCGCGGAGCGCGGCCCCATCACGTTCGCCGAGTTCATGGAGGTCGCGCTGTACTGGCCGGACGGCGGGTACTACATGACGCGGCAGCCGTTCGGGGCGGAGGGGGACTTCACGACGGCGCCGCTGACGCATCCGGTGTTCGGGGCGCTGCTGGCCCGGCAGCTGCGGACGCTGTGGCGGGCGCTTGGCCTCCCGCAGCCGTTTGGGGTACTGGAGGCGGGAGCGGGCACGGGCCGGCTCGCGGCTGACATCGTCGCGCACGCGCCGCTGCTGGACTCGGCGTTCGGCGCCGCGTTGACGTACCTTGCGTTCGACAGGCGGCCCTCTCCCC
>JAAXGS010000193.1 GCA_012271225.1 Dehalococcoidia bacterium
CCAGCGGCGGCGGCGAGGGCAAGACGACCCGGGAACTGCAGACCCCCACCCGCTATACGGGCATCTACGCGGACTGGGATAACATCGATCTGGACGGCGATGCCACAACGCAGGAGACAAACGATTTCTGGCGGTTTGGCCTGCCGGGTCAGTATCCGGCGCTGTGGTGGGAAACGGCGGTGGTGGAGGCCGGAACCACGGATTATGACGCGAACGGGGACGGCCTGATTGAGGTCACAAGCCTGACGCAGCTGGACGCGATCCGTTGGGACCTGGACGGCAACGGGTCCGCGGACTCCTCCGCGGGCATCAGCCCGTACGCGAGCGCCTTCCCGGACGCGCTGCCCGGCATGGGCTGCGGCGCCGCGAATAGCCCCCTGGGATGCACGGGCTACGAGCTCACGACGTCCCTGGACTTTGACACGGATGGCAGCGGCGCGCACGACAGCGGCGACGATTTCTGGAACAACGGCGCCGGCTGGGAGCCGATTAACGGCTACAACGCGGAGTTTGAGGGCAACTACTTTGAGATCAGCAATCTCAGCGTCGCCCGGGACCTGATGAGCGTCGGGCTCTTCGGCGTCCTGAGCGAGAGCGCCGATGTGCGCAACCTCACGCTGAACACCGTCAGCATTGGCCATGATCCGGCGGGCGGCGACCCCGTCAACCCGGCCGGCGGCGCGCTGGCGGGCCAGAACAGCGGAAGCGTCTCGCAGGTTTCGGCAACCGGCGTCACGGTGACAACGGCGCAGAACGCGGGCGGCCTCGTCGGCGTGAACCTGGGCAGCATCGCGGCCAGCTCGGTCAGCGCGACAACAATCACCGGAGTGGTGGCCGGCGGTCTGACGGCCCAGAACGGCGCCACGGGCAGCATCCTTGCCAGTTACGCGGAGACGCAGACGGTCAGCGGATCAGCCACCGGCTCCGCCGGCGGACTCACGGGCAGCAATGACGGCAGCATCTCCGCCGCCTACGCCGTCCCGCAGAGCCTGGGAACAGACGGAACGCGCGGCGGCTTCATCGGGATCAACGCCGGAACAATCACCAACAGCTATTGGGACACAACAGTGTCCGGCCTCGCCACCGGCGTGGGGAGTGGATCAGCAACGGGCGTCACCGGGCACACCACCACGGAACTGCAGACGCCCACGGACTACACCGGCATCTACGCGAACTGGGACGTGGATATCGATGGCGACGGCACGAATGACGCGCCGTGGCATTTCCTCTCCGCCGCGGAGTACCCGGAGTTGAGCTGGGCCCTGCGGCCGCGCCTGCTCGTGGCCCCCGCCAAGCTGGCGCTCAATGAGTTTGGAGAGGGCAGCAGCGGAACCTATGAGGTGTGGCTGGCCACAGAGCCCACGCTCGCCACCACGGTCAGCGTCACCAGCGGGGACACAACGGTGGTGACCGTGCAGCCGTCCACCCTCACCTTTGAGACGACAAACTACAGCGCGCCGCAGACGGTCACGGTGACAAGCGTCAATGACTCCCTGTTCACAACCGGCCGCAGCGCCGGCATCACCAATGTGGTGACGGCCGGCGACACGGATTACCTGAACCTGCAGGGCGACGTCAGCGTCACGGTGGCGGACGATGATATCCGCGGCATCCTGGTCGACCCGCCCGCCGTCAGCGTTGCGGAGGACACCGGCGCGTCAAACCACACGGCGGACTACACGATTGTGCTGGCGTCACAGCCCACAGACACCGTCACCATCACCGTCTCCAGCACGGACACGGCCATCGCGACGGTCTCGCAGGCATCCCTCACCTTCACCGTGGACACGTGGAACGTGGGACAGACGGTGACGGTGACCGGAGTCGATGACAGCGTGGACAATGACGGGCGCGTCACAAGCATTCGGAACGAGGCGTCCGGCGGCGGCTATGACGGATACGTGACGCACGTGGAGGTGGCGCTCACTGACGATGACGGCGCGGGCCTCACCCTGACCCCAGCGGAATTGACCGTTGAGGAGGAGCCGGACGCCGGCGATCCCGCCAAGACGTTCACCATCAGCCTCAACACCGAGCCGACGGACGACGTGACCATCACGTTCACAAGCAGCCCGTCCGGCGTTGTCACGGTCTCCCCGGCGTCGGTGACCATCACCGCGGCCAACTGGGATACGGAGCAGCCCTCCGTGACCGTCACGGGCGTCAACAATGACGTGGACATCCCGGAGACGGGTCTGACGGCCATCATCACCGCCGCCGCGTCCGGCGGCGACTATGGCAGCGTGAGCGCGAATCTGCCCGTGGTGCTCCTGGATGACGATACAAAGGGCATCTCATTCTCCGTTGAGGAGTTGACGCTGACTGAGGCCAGCGTCACGGGCGATTTCACGGTCAGCCTCGCCACCGAGCCGACGGTTCCGGTGACGCTTGCCGTGAGCAGCGCCGACACGAGCGTTGTCACCATTTCAGTGACGACACTCTCATTCGACGCAACCAACTGGTCCACCCCGCAGACGGTGACGGCAACCATCATCGCCACCGACGTCCGGGACAGGGCCGCGCGCGCGACGCACATCACGTTTGAGGCGTCCGGCGGTGAATACGGCGGGCTGAGCGAGACTCTTACCGTGAACGCCAGCGATAGCTGGGTGAACGCGGCGCCGGAGATTGTGCCGGACACGGACGCCGTCACTCTTGAGCTGGAGGAGAACACAACGGGCGTCCTCGGCGCTCCGTTCCCCTTCAGCTTTGCGGACGCGGACACAGACCCCGCCACGGCCTATGACCCGCTTCAGACACACGCCTGGAGTCTGGATGGCGCGGACGCGGACGCGTTCACCATTGACGCGGACACGGGCGTGGTGGCGATTGCCGACGATACCTCGCTCGATTTTGAGGCGGCCAAGAATACCTACGCGTTCACGGTGACGATCACAGACAGCGAGGGCGGGGCGGACTCGGTTGAGGTGACCATTACCGTCACGGATGTGTATGAGCCGCCCGCGTTCCAGGAGGCGCCGCGGAGCACACGCTCCGTGCCGGAGAACACGGGGCCGGGGATGACCATCGGCGCCGCTGTCGGGGCATCGAATCCGGAGGGAAGGACGATCACCTACAGCCTGGAAGGGAAGGATGCGGCATCCTTCAGAATTGATTCCGTACGGGGGCAGCTCATGACCCGGGCCGCCTTGAATTACGAGGTCAGAAACGAATACACGGTTGAGGTGCACGTCACGGACCACTCTCCCATAGGAGTGATCGACGCCACCCTGAGGGTGACGATCCAGGTGGTCAACGTGGACGAGGACGGAACCGTGATCCTGTCCACGTACCGCCCGGAGGTTGGCGAAACAATCACCGCCACTCTGATCGACCCGGACAGCAGGATCACCGGACGGAGTTGGCAGTGGAGCGCGGAGACGTCCGGCGGCCAGTTCACGGACATCGAGGGCGCAACGGATGCGACGTATACGCCCAAGGAGGCCGACGCAGGCAGCTCGTTGATGGTCACCGCGTCATACAGTGACGCCCTCGGCAGCGGGCAGAGCGCCGACTCTCCAATGACGCAGTACGTCAATGCGGCACCGGTCTTCACGGATAGCGGGCCGGTCACGCGCTCCGTGCCGGAGAACACGGGCCCGGGCCAGAACGTGGGCGCGGTGATTGCGGCGACGGACACGGATGGCGATACGTTGGCCTACAGCATCGGCGGAATGGACTCACGCTACTTTGACGTGGATGACACCGGGCAGTTGCTGACGCGCCTGCCGCTGGACTATGAAAACTCGCCCGCGAGCGGCTACATGGTGACGCTGACCGTCAGGGACGACAGGGGCTCCTCAGACACCATTGACGCGATTGTTGAGGTGACGAATGTGGTGGAGTCGCTCGCGATGGGGCGTCCCACGGTGAACGTGATCTCCGGAACGTCCGTGATTGTTGAATGGACGGAACCGGACACCTCGACAGTGGACGTTACCTCGATCTCGCACTACCAGGTGGAATACTGCGAAGCGCCCTGTGACCCGGGGGACCCCTCCTCCCAGTTCGACAATACCTCCGGCACCACAACCGTCATTACGGGCCTGAAGAAGGGCAAGATGTACGAGTTTCGCGTGACAGCGACGGGGGAAATACCCGGTCGGGACGACACCACCGGGACATCGGAGAGTGTGCATGCCATGCCCGAGGATATGCCGCTGTCCTCCGTCCTCACCGTCAGCGAGACCTTCCTGTCCGTTCAGCTGGAGTACACCACATCGTTCACGGTCTCCGGCAAGGGCAACCCCGCTCAGGATGTCACGGTGAGGGTGAGATCAAGCGATTTGGACGCCCTGTGGGTGGAGAACCCGTCCAGCGGTTGGGCTTCGGAATATCCGCCGGACGCCCAGTTGGCGGCGATCACTGAGCTGAAGGAGGAACTGGCCGATCTGCATACCCAGTACGACGCCCTGGATCCCAACGATGCTGACTACCTGGAGCAGAAGTTCTTCCTTGAACGGGACATGAAGGACAAGACCCGGGATCTTGAAAGAGCCCTCGAGCGGTACAACTCAATCCCCGGGAAGCTGCGCTTTGACGCGGCCGACTTCACGAAGACGCAGACCGTAACGCTGCGCGGCAAGGCCGTGGGGACGGAGACGATCACGCTTGAAGCAGACGGGTTTGTGCCGTACGTCATCACGGTGCGGGTGGACCCGTTCGGCATCATCTCGGATCTGGACAGGTTCTACAGCTGCACGTTCGGCGCGTATGACTTCGCCATCGCGCTGCGCAGCATGGATGAAAACCTCATCCTGGGTCAGTACCGCGCGGTGAACACGCTGGCGAGGAACATGGACCGGGACGACAAGGCGAGGGGGCTGGTGCAGCAGTTGAACCTCCACTATCGGGATGAGGTGCTGCCGGCGATGCGGGAGGCGCACAACGCGGAACATCGCGCGCTGAACAGCATCCATGCGGCGCATTCGTTCGCGTATGACGCCGTTCGGGAATCGGTGGAAGCCTTTGAGACCTATCAGCAGGCGCTGAATGATCTGGAGGATCTGCTGTCACAGTTTGACGGGCACGCCCTGGAGGCGGAACTGGTGGATGTGGCCGCGGACATCCCGACGATGGAGACTGAGCTGGCGGCGAAACAGACGGACTTGGCGGCGAAACAGGCGGATTACGACGCCCTTACGGATCAGACCACCCCTGAGGCAACATCTCTGCTCTACGAGATTTGGGAGTTGGAGTATGAGATCACCATGCTCCAGCGTGCGCTGAGCCGGAGCAATGAGCGTCTGTCGGAGATTGGCCCGGAGATCGAGGCGGTGAAGGCGGCGAAGCCGACGGTTGAGA
>JAAXGS010000194.1 GCA_012271225.1 Dehalococcoidia bacterium
ATGATCAAGAAGATGAACATCGATATCCTGGGCGTTGTCGAGAACATGTCCGGCGACATCTTTGGCAAGGGCGGGGGAGAGCGGCTCGCCGCCGATCTGGCCGTGCCGTTTCTGGGGCGGCTGGAACTGTCCCGGGATTTCAGCGACATCGGCCCGGACCTTGCGGTGATCAAGCACAAGAAGGCCCAGCGCAGGTATCAGGAGATCGCCTCCGGGATGATCGCCCGCGCGCAGGAGGTTGTGCCGGCTGCGGAAATCGCGTCCTGAGCAGAGTGCGCGCAGACGTCCGACAGCGCTCACCTGTCCTTCGATGGCAGGGCAGGGGATTTTAAACTGACACCCCCGGCTTGTATGAATGCTTGGTAGTCCCTTTATGTAAGACGTTTTTTGGCAAACCGTACTCGGCTTGCGATACGCAGTCTGCGTGAATGATTAGTTAGCCCTGTTGCAAGGAGTTTTAGACTGGCCGCACACGGCGTGCCGCACGCGGTTTCCGTGCCCAGTTTGGCAGTCCTTTTATCGGGAGATTGTCAGGCCGTGAGGGCAGCAGGGCAGGGATAGGACAGCGGCCCGGAATGGAGGCCCTGGGGCGTCGAGGCTAATCCTCCAGCTCGTCCTGCTCACGGGATCGCCGCAGCCCGCGTCCTGCAGTCTCCGCGGGGGCGTTGGGGATTTCCGCCTTGGCGAGGCCCTCTTCGACGAGTCTGTCGCGCAGGCGGGCGGCTCGCGGATAGCCGATGCCAAGACGCCTCTGAAGCAGGGATGTCGATACCTTGCCGTTATACAGATCGGCCAGAGACCGCGCCTGTTCCAGAATATCGTCGCCGTTGGCGCCGTTGCGCTTGGCCCCGTTGGAGTCTCCGGCGCCGTCCGAGGAGGATCGTCCCCTGGACTGAAGGCCGATGTCCTCCGGAGTCACCAACTCCGGCAGTTCCGGCGGCACATAACCGCCGGATTGGGCGCGCCAGGCGTCCACCACCGCGTCTGATTCCTGCCCGGAGATGAACGCGCTCTGAATGCGAATGGGCCGTGACGCATCCTGCGGGAGATAGAGCATGTCGCCGCGTCCGAGAAGCTTTTCAGCCCCCGCCCCGTCGAGAATTGTGCGGGAATCCACCAGCGACGTGACCATGAAACTGATGCGGGTGGGGAAATTGGCCTTGATGAGGCCGGTGATGACGTTGACGGAGGGCCGCTGCGTGGCGACAACGAGATGGATGCCCGTTGCGCGGCCCATCTGCGCGAGGCGCACAAGGCCATGTTCGACAGCCTTGCCGGCGGTCATCATAAGATCCGCCAGCTCATCAACGATCAACACAAGGTAGGGCATGCGCCTCTCGTCGCCGGTCTTTTCGTTGTAGGACGTGATGTCGCGCGCGCCCTCCCGGGCGAGCAGCTCAAGTCGCTCCTCCATCTGCTGCACCATCCAGTGGAGGGCGTTGACCACCTTGGGCGTGTCGATGATGACGGGCGTAATCAGGTGGGGGATGCCGTTGTAGATGGTCAACTCCACGCGCTTGGGGTCGATCATGACGAACCGGAGGTCCTCCGGCGTGGCGCGCGTGATCAGGCTGGTGATGAGGCTGTTGATGAACACGCTCTTGCCGCTGCCTGTTGAGCCGGCAACCAGCAGGTGGGGCATCCGCGCCAGGTCCGCCACCACAGGCTCCCCGCCGCTCCCCTTGCCAAGCGGGAACGCGAGCTTGCTCTTGCCGCGCGCCTTGCGGTACTCCTCGCTCTGCAGTTGCGGGCGCATGTACACCGTTTCAGATTCCGGGTTTGGCACCTCGACGCCGATGAGGTTTGTGCCGGGGATCGGCTCAATGCGGACGCTGGCGGCCTTGAGTTGAAGAGCCAGATCATCATCCAGCTTGGCGATGGTGTCCACCTTGATACGGGTGCGCCCTGTCTCCTCGCGTCGCGTGACGATCACGCCCTCCTCATTCTTCTCCCGCACTGAGCGGTAGCGCCTGTCCCACCCGGGCCGCAGCCCGTACAGCGTCACGGTGGGGCCGGGCCGGACCTCGGTCACATCGACCTCAATCCCGTATTCCTGCAGGGTCTCCTGAATCGCGTCCGCCGTCTCCAGATGGGCATCGGTGTCCAACTCAACCGCCGGCTGTTCCTCGAACAACTTGAACGACGGGAACCGCCACGCAACCTTGGGCAGACCGGCAAACGGGTCGAACGAATCCAGCAGCTCCTGGCCGCTGCGGCCGATGCGTTCCTCATCATCGTCACGAGCGTCTTCAATCTCTTCGCTATCCGGGACGGGTCGCCCGGGAGGCGGGGAATCCCAGTCCTCCACCTCGGTGACCGCCTGATCGTCCCCTTGATCATCTCCCTGTTCATCCGGAGATGCCGCCGCGCCCCACGACTCCTCATCGTCATCTGTGGAGTCCCGGACGGTTGATGGCGGCATCCACTCGTCCTCGTCATCCTCGCTGACAAGCGCATTGGCATTGAACCCGTCCGCGCGGTCAGAACGGTCATGGGCATCCATGATGAATGGCTCATCCTGCGCGTCACCGTGATCGGCGGCGGCGTCAGTCACGCGCGCGTCCTGTTCGTTCCAGGCGCGCGCCTCTGTTGCATTGGTCTCAGGGGTGTCATCGGCGACAACGGCGGACTGCTCATCCGGCTCCGCGTCCCGCTGCCGCTCAGACGCGCGCGGCCTGATGTACCGCTCGCGGTAGGCGCGCATGCGGTCATCGACCTTGCCGTCCTTATCGTCGTCCGTCGTCCCTGGGACGACAATGCGTGGCTGCTCCTGCGCGGCGCGTTCCTCCGCCTGCCGCCGCTCCGGCTCAGGGCGTTTCCCGTCAGCCTCTTTGGCGTTCAGGCGCGCCTCCGCGCGCGCTCTGGCCTTGTCCCGCAGCACGCCGATGGGCTCCGGATACCTGGGGGTTCTGGGGGGGCTCTCCTGGTCCGGGACAATGACGCGGGATCGGTCGACTGCCGTCGCCGTGTCCGGCAAGTCGGTTCCATCATCCAATGCCTGCGCGTCCTGCAGGCCCGGCTCCGCCCCCAACTCGCTTTGTGAGACGTCCATATCCGCCAGCCAGTCCGCGCCGCGATCGTTCATGTGTTTCGCGCGGCGGGATGAGCGGCGTGCCCTGATCGCGCGGTACGGCGCGATACACAGCGCCGCAGAGGCCGAAAGCGCGGCGAGGATGCCGATGACCTCCAACTGCGATAGCGCGGACAGCTCAGCTGTGTACCGGCTTTCAATCGGCGCTCCGCGTATCTCTGTAATCTCAAAGAGGTGGAGACCGGTCAGCGCGGCGGCCGTGGTGAGCGATAAAGCGATGAACCAGCGCCAGACGGACAGGCTCCAGAAGCCGAAGACCCGCAGAGCGATGTACAAGCCAAGGAGGAGCGCCGGCCCGATGGCCAATGCCGGGCCCGCGTGCGTCCAGAGAGGCGCCAGCTCCTCCGTCAGTTGCGTCGGCTGCCAGACGGCGAGACCGATGGCTGCGGCGCTGATCAGCAGGAAGCCGAGAGCGATGATTCTGCGTGACGCGGCCGAGCCGCGGCCGATTGCCGCATCCTCAACGTCCGCGACGCTTGCCTCACGACGCCTTCGACGGGTGGTTCGCGTTGCCATAGCCCGTCTATTTTAGACTAATTTTAAAACCGCGTCCAATACCTTGAGTGAAATACCCTGTCTATGTCTATGACAGGGCGTCTTTGAGTATCGTCCGCGCCGCATCGGCCATATCGGGCCGGCTCAGCGCGAACGCCGCCGCCGCCCGCAGGTGCCCCAGGGGATTGCCGGCGTCATAGCGGATTCCGTCAAAGGCGAGGGCGTAGGCGGGTGTTCCCTCCGCCCGCAGAATCTCCATGGCATCCGTGATTTGAATCTCATTCCGTGCGCCGGGGGGAGTGCGCCGTATTGCGTCAAAGATCGCGCCAGGCAGGATGTAACGCCCGACAATTCCAAGATCGGACGGCGCGTCGGACGGCGCAGGCTTTTCCACCATGCCGGTGACGCGAAAGATCCCATCCTGCTCCGTCGACTGCTGTTCGTTCACGGCGGGTTCGATGGCGACGATGCCGTAGGCGGAGACGGTCTCCGGCGGCACATGCTCCACGCCGATGTGTATTCCGGGGAACTGGGAGTGCGCGCGGATCATCTGCGCCAGGACAGGCTCCGGCGCATCGACGATGTCGTCCGGCAGAATCACGGCAAACGGCTCATCCCCCACCGCGTCCGCCGCCTGCAGAATGGCGTGGCCGAGGCCGAGGGGCTGTTCCTGGTGAACAATCGTCACTGTCAAAGCGTCCATCAGGCGGCGCACCTCCGGCCCGCTTGGATGGTCGCCAAGCGCCCGTTCAAGGTCCGCGACGCGGAGCGTGACAAAGTTCTCCATCACCGCCTTGCCGGGGGCGCTGATCAGGACAATGTCCGTGAGGCCGGAGTTGGCCGCCTCCTCCAGCGCGTAGAACAGCACGGGGCGATCCAGGATCGGCAGGATCTCCTTCGGGATGGCGAGTGTGGCGGGCAGGAATCGGGTTCCGCGCCCGCCGGCGACGATCACCGCCTTGCTGATGCCCGTGTTCAGTGTGGTCATACAGTCTCCGTCCTGAGCGCGACGCCGTCACATGGATGTCATTGTGAGGGCCTGTGCGTGAGCCTCAAAAAGCAAGGGGGTCCGGCCGAAGCCGAACCCCCTCTTCCCAAACGCCAAGAATCCGTATGGCGCCTGGCGCCTGGGTTAGCCTTTGCTCACCTCACGAGTTGAAACAAGCTCTGGCCGTTTAGGTAAACACATGCGCCAAGTCACCTCCTTTCCTCCAAAGATGCTGCAAGTATATACCATGAAATCCGCGGCATTTTTTGTTCGTTCCCATCACGGCGTGTCCAGCAGGGCATTTCTTGATTCGCCCGGATCGCCGCGGCGGGACGCTCCGCGCCCAATGCCTGTCCGCCGCGCGCCATTGACCGAATGCGCCGTCGCGCGGATACTGGTGCCGAGGCCATGCTAGGTGGGGAGCCAGCGGTGCCCTGTACTCGCAATCC
>JAAXGS010000195.1 GCA_012271225.1 Dehalococcoidia bacterium
ACGACAAACATCATCGCCGATTGGGTGGACAACGTTGCCGGTGATCGTGTGGAGATTCAGAGCCTGCTGCCCGTCGGCGGGGACGTCCACACCTATCAGCCCGGCGCGGGCGACGTCGCGCAGATCGCGGATGCCGATCTGATTGTGACGAACGGACTGGAACTCGAAGGGAATTGGCTGGAGGAACTGATCCGCAACGCCAGCCCGGACGAATCCCGCATTGTCACGCTTGGCGACGCCGTGAACCCCATTCCGTACGCGGACGACGCGCATGATGACCATGAAGACGAGCATGAAGACGAAGACGAGCATGACGAGCATGAAGACGAAGATGAGCATGACGAGCATGAAGATGAAGACGAACATGACGAGCACGAAGACGAAGACGAACATGATGAGCATGAAGACGAAGACGAACATGACGAGCACGAAGACGAAGACGAACATGACGAGCATGAAGACGAAGACGAACATGACGAGCATGAAGATGAAGACGAACATGACGAGCATGAAGACGAAGACGAGCATGATGAGCACGCCCATGGCGCGTTTGACCCGCACTTCTGGTTTGATCCGAACCGCGTCAAACTCGCGGTGAATGTCATCGCCGAGCGGCTTTCAGCCCTTGATCCGGACGGCGCCGCCACTTACCGCGCAAATGCGGAGGCATACGTGACCCGGCTGGATGAGCTGCATGAGTGGACGGAGGAGCAGGTTAGCGTCATTCCTGCAGACCGGCGTATGCTCGTGACCTCACATGACAGCCTCGGCTACTTCGCTGCCCTTTACGATTTCAAGATCATCGGCACGGTGATCCCCTCAGGGACAACGGAAGTGGAACCGTCCGCTGAGCACGTTAGCGAATTGACAGAGCTCATCACTGAGGTCGGCGTCCCCGCCGTGTTCGGTGAAACAACGGTCACGGATCGAATCGCGCGGAACATCACTCAGGAGACCGGCGCGCAGCTCGTCAGCCTCTACTCCGGCTCACTCGGCCCGGCGGGCAGCGGCGCGGACACATACATCGGCATGGCACGCTCGAATGTCGAATCAATTGTGAGGGCGCTGCGGTAGGCGATCTGCGCCATGCGCCCCGGGCTTCAACGGCTCACGGGGCCGAACGCGTTGTAGCGCGAACGCGGGTGTGACGGCAGCGCCGTCACACCCGCGGAATCTTCGAAGCGTGAGAACGCGAAAGCGAAGGGTTGCCGCGCGGCCGGTCTAAAGCGGCAATGCGCGTCCCGCGTCACGCAGGCGCCGGCGGCGCTCCTGCGCGTCCGGCATCGTGCGGGACACCAGATGCCAGAAGTCCGGGGAGTGGTTCCGGTGTGTCAAATGCGCCAACTCATGGACCACGATGTACTCAATCAGGGACGGATCCAGCATGATGACGCGCCAGTTGAAGCGCAGTGCGCCGTCCGCCGCGCAGCTGCCCCAGCGTCGGCGCTGATCCCGCACCAGCACCCGTGACGGTGTTTTCCCGCGCTCGAGCTGAGTCCGCCAGCGGCTCACAACCTCCGGCAGCCGCTCCTCCGCGCGTTCACGGTACCATCCGATGAACGCGCGGCGAATCGTCTCGGAGCGCTCATCATCGTCAAGCATGTCCATCGGCACTGCCACCTGAAACCCCTGATCGTCAAGGCGAATCTCCGGCGCCGGGACGCGGCGGGGTTTGACGGTCATGCGGACATCACGGCCAAGGTAGGGAAGGGTTTCCCCGTCGACAAAGCGTTGTGGCGCGGCCTCCGCTGCCGCCTCCTCCAGGCGGCGCATAATCCACTGCGCCCGTTTCTGCACCAGCTCCCGCAGCGTGCTGTCCGGTGTTTTCATCGGCGCGGAGACCAGCACACCGTCGCCGCTCACCGTTATCTGGATCGTCTTCCTGCGCCTCCGGCTGCGGCGCACCGCATAGTTGATGGTGGTGTCGCCGAAACGGATGCCGGTTGCGTCAGGCATCGCCTGCGCCTCTGAGCGGCAAATCCCTGATCAATGAGTGGCGGGCGCGAGTCATCGACTCCTGCCTGATGTGTGATGAGGACATTCGCGCGTAACGGATGCGGCGGCGCGGCGGCACAGTCCGTGCCGCCGCGCCGCCAGAGGTGTCTTATCCCGTCGAGAACCGGGCGGCTTCTTCAGACCCGCCCGTCGCGTCACCCTCGCTGTAGGAATGGGCGCCGGCGCCGGCAAGCGCGCCGCCCTGGACGATGAGGTATTCCTCCCGGATGGGGCGGCCCTCAAACCAGCACTCCAGGATCTCCCGAACCCCGGCCGCATAGCGGGCCTGCGCGGACAACGATGTGCCGGAGGTGTGAGGAGTCATCGCGTGGTTTGGCATGGTGCGCCAGGGGTGATCATTGGGCGCGGGCTGCGGGAACCACACGTCGCCGGCGTATCCCGCCAGCTGCCCGCTCTCCAGCGCCCTCGCCACCGCGTCGCGGTCGCAGATCTTCCCGCGCGCCGTGTTTACCAGATAGGATCCGCGCTTCATTCTGCCGATCAGTTCATCGTTGAACATGTGCTCCGTCTCCGGGTGGAGGGGGCAGTGGATGCTGACAACATCGCACGCGCTCACCAGCGACTCCACGTTCTCATGGAACGTCACGCCCAGTTCCTGCTCCACCTCCGCCGGGAGGCGGTGGCGATCCGTGTAGTGTAGATTCACATCAAACGGCTTCATGCGCTTGAGCACGGCCAGGCCAATGCGGCCTGCGGCAACCACGCCGACATCCATCCCCTCAATGTCATAGGAACGGGATACGGCATCCGCAATGTTCCAGCCGCCCCGCACAATCCAGCCGTATTGAGGGATGTAGTCGCGCACAAGCGCCAGCATCTGCATGACTGCGTGCTCAGCAACGCTGATGCTGTTGCACCACGTCACCTCCGCCACCGTCATGTTCCTGTTGATGGCGGATTGCAGGTCGACGTGGTCAGAGCCGATGCCGGCGGTAATCGCAAGCCTGAGGTTGGGCGCTTTCGCGATTCGTTCCGCCGTGAGATACGCGGGCCAGAACGGCTGCGATATGACGATGTCAGCATCCTCGATCTCCCGCTCAAAGACCGAGTCCGCGCCGTCCTTGTCCGATGTGACGACGAATTGATGCCCCTGCGACGTGACAAAGCTCTCAAGGCCCAGCCCGCCCGAGACCGATCCAAGGAGCTGCCCCGGAGCGAAATCGATGGACACGGGCGAGGGCATGGTCTGACCGTCAGGGTAGTGCGCGAGGGTTGGGATGCCCTCCCGCGCGTAGGCGGGGGGAAATCCCTGAATGGGGTCGTCATACAGGACGCAAAGGACCTTCTGCGCGCGTGTGGTCGTCATCGATCACCTCCTCGGGGCGTTTCCTGCCGCTCACGTGCGTTCGACTGTACCCCCCCAGCCGATGCGCCGCAAACGACTCCGCGCGGAGATCGCGCCGGGGGGCGGCGCTCCGGTTTCTTATCTCCTGACTGCATGCGTTTCGTTTGACACGTTTGCGCGCCATCGGATACGCTCTGCGAAAGAGCAGATAGCCACAGCCCGTTCAGGTGCCCGCATTGGGAGAATAGGGAAGGCGGTGTGAATCCGCCGCGGTAGCGCCACTGTAAGCGGGGTTGGGGCCGCAGCCCGCGTCACTGAGTGATTGAGAGGGCCCGGCACAGCGCCCATACCCGCGAGTCAGGAGACCTGCCTGAACGGGAGGTGACCACTCTCCGCTTTAGAGAGGGTCCCTCAGCCGTTGGGCGGCAGAGTCCGAGCAGCGCGCGAGCGCCCAACCCTTCAGCGGAGTCGCTGGAGGGCGATGTTGGTGAGAGTCGCTGGGATTCCTGTCTGGGGAGGTTATCGCCGTTCCACCGTTATCACCCGCCTTGGCGTGGGTGTTTCAGCGTTCTCGCTCCTCATTCTCCTCGTCCTCCTGATCTCACTGAGCGTTGGCCCGGTGAGCATCCCGGTCCGCCATATTGCCGCCTCGCTCGCCGGCGTGGTTGGGTTTGACGTTGGGGAGGCAACGCGGACGCAGGAGCTTGTAATCCTGCAGATACGGCTGCCCCGCATCATCGTTGGCATGGCGGTGGGCATGGCCCTGGGCGTCGCCGGGGCCACAATGCAGGGGGTGTTCCGGAATCCATTGGCGGACCCCGGCATCATCGGCATCTCCGCAGGCGGGGCGCTGGGCGCGGTTATCGCCATCGCAACCGGCGCGGCTGGGCTGTTCTTTCTGGCGTTGCCCGCCTTCGCCTTTATCGGCGCAATGGCCGCCTGCCTTATCGTGTACGGCATCTCGACCGTTGGCGGCCATTTCTCCATGGCGACCCTGTTGCTGGCGGGAATCGCGGTGAATGCGTTTCTTGGCGCCCTCGTCTCCGCCATCGTCGTCCTCTTGCCGAATACCGGCGCGCTGCGAGAGATCCTGTTCTGGCTTGCGGGCGGCCTGGATTCCCGGGCGTGGGAGCATGTGGGCATTGCCCTGCCGCCGATCTTGATCGGCATCGGCATCGCCATCGTCATGGCGCGCGACCTTAATCTTCTGACGCTGGGTGATGACGAGGCCCGTTCCCTGGGCGTGCGCGTTGCGCCGGTGCGGTTGCTTGCGCTGGCCGCGGCATCAATGGTGACGGGCGTCTCGGTCGCGGTGAGCGGGACGATTGCATTTGTCGGGCTGATCACGCCGCATATCCTGCGCCTGATTCTCGGCCCGGACAACCGTGTTCTGATCCCCATGAGCGCCCTGGGCGGGGCCGTCTTTGTCATTCTCGCCGATACGGTTGCGCGAACAATCATTCAGCCCGCTGAACTGCGCGTTGGCATTGTGACCGCCTTCGTCGGCGCGCCGTTTTTTGTCGTGCTGCTCATCCAAAACAGAGGGCGGGCAGGCTCCCTGTAGCGTCGGCCATTCCATCGCAGAGAAAGAACAGACAGA
>JAAXGS010000196.1 GCA_012271225.1 Dehalococcoidia bacterium
TGCTGATACTGCTCGACAAGCTTCATTGCCTGGCTGGGGAGGCCGTCGGGCATCTCCCCCCCCCCCCCCGCGTCCACGACTTTATGTCGTGTGCAAAGCGGCTGAAGGACTTGATGCGGTCGGTGGGCTGCAGCGCCGTATGCAGCACGTAGGTGGTGTCCAGATCGACGCTGGCGATGGCGTAGTTCTTCTTCACCCGCCCCTGCTCCGGCCGAATGATCAGGTCTTCGTCCTCATCCGGCGTGACCAGAGCGACGCGGACATGGCGGGTTACGGCTGACTTGCGGAGCTTCAGTTTCCAGTAGGCGGTCTGCGCGATGCGCTCCCGCATGGTGACCTTGCAGGACAGGATGCACAGAACTTGCGTAGAGATACGATCATAGATGATCAGGTCGGCATCGGGCAGATGGGAGCCATAGCTGCCGTAGTCGACCAGAAGATTGCGTTTGACTCGATCGAGCTCGACACTCAGTCTGGCGCGTTCCAGCGCGGTGTCGTGAGCGGCCGCAAGGGTGAGGCCGTGGGCCCGGTTCAGATGCGCGATCTCCTCTTCAACAATGACCCGAATGAGCTTTTCGAAGTTCTTTCCCTTCCACGCCCGCCAGGATTGGCCGTGATCGCCGTTGCCGTTGGTCTTGATCTGGTGGGCGGCCTTGTGCATGGCCTTGGCGCGCTCGAGGATCTCGCTGATGTGCTCATACGGCCGGCCGGCGTCGTTCCTGTCCCACTCCTGATACAGGCGCAGCAGGTCATCGAAGTCGAACTGCGCGGGTGTGTTTACCGGCATAGAAACCGGATACACTCCGGCTCCGACGTTTGTCAACCGGACTGCGCCGCCAGGCGCGACTATTCCGGCGTTTCAAGCATCCGCCACCAGCCTGCCAGGTCCGCCGCCGCGCGCAGCAGCTGCCCCGGCCGGCGAATCCCGTCCTCCGTGATCACGTGATCCACGTACTCCGGCGGGATGATGTCCAGCGGCGGCTGCGCAGCCGTGCCCGCGCCGTCCTGCGGCGCGGGCAGCCAGGGCGCCAGCTTGAGCGTGTCTGCCAGAAAGTGGACGGGGATTGGGGGGTCATGCCCGGCGGCCGCCGCCACCAGCGCCAGCGTTCCCGCATCCGCGGCCATGGAGCCGTCCGCCAGAAAGGCCGTGCAGCCCAGCAGGACGATGTCACAGTCCGTGAGAGCGGCGCGCAGGTCATCCGGCGGTATCTGAGTGGACTCAGAGACGGAATGACGCCCCTGTGTGTTGCCCTGTGTTTGAAGGGACGGTGACGGCTCCGGCGGCGAGGTTTCACGCGAATCACGCCGCGCCGCGCCACGCTCTCCGTCCGCCAACGCGGGCGCAGGGGTGGGAATCACACGCACATCGTCGATGCGGTCTCCGGCCAGCGCGACCGCGGCGCGCACGCTCTCGGAGCGTCCCAGCGTGGTCACGATCGCGCCGTCCGGCAGCAGGGGCTGCCCGCGCCGGGCGAGCGACGCGGGCGTGTCGGCCAAAAGCCGCGCCAGTCGCGCAACGCCGCGCGCCGCGGCCGCCATGCGGTCGCCCGTCCGCGCCTCCCGCGCCGTGCGGTAGGCGGACACGCCCACGTTCCGCAGCGCCACCACCTCCGGCCTGGCCTCCGCAATCGTCCAGGCCACGGCGCGCAGCGGCTCCGGTTCGCCGAGATACAGCTCCGTCAGCGCGCGGTGCAACAGCCGCGCGCCGCGCGCCGCAATGCCCACGGCCGTCTCTGATTGCGCGTCCCGCAGCGCCGCCGCCTCACGCGGCAGATCCTCCCACTGCATCGGCGCTCTCATTCGCCGCCCGCCTCCGGCCGGGTCAGGATCACGTTGTCCAGCAGCCGCGTTCGGCCGATGAGCACGGCGGTTGAGGCCATCGCGCCGTCCGCCGCCGCGCCCTCAATCTCCCGCAGCGTCAGCGCATCGGCCACGGAGACGTAATCGATGGACGCCACCAGCGGCTCTGCCTGCAGCGTGTCCCGCATCGCCTCGCGCAGTCTGTCGGCGCGCGCCTCGCCGGAGTGGCACAACTGCTGCGCCGCCGTCAGCGCGCGGTGGACAACGGGGGCGGCCCGGCGCTCCTCCGCGCTCAGGTACACATTGCGGCTGGCCATGGCGAGGCCGTCCGGCTCCCGCACAGTGGGGCAGACGACAAGCGCGCCGGGCACGTTGAGATCATGCGCCATGCGGCGGATGACGGCGGCCTGCTGACCGTCCTTTTGGCCGAAGTAGAACCGGTCCGGCTGCACAATGTTCAGGAGCTTGAGGACGACGGTCGCAACGCCGCGGAAGAAGAGCGGCCGCGCCGCGCCCTCCAGACGGGCGGCAATATCGCCCGGCGTGACATAGACATCCTGTTCCGGGGGCGGGTACATCTCCTCCGGGGACGGATGAAACACCAGATCACACCCCGCCGCCTCAAGCAGCGCCACGTCCCGCTCAGGGTCGCGCGGGTAGGCGCCGAAGTCCTCGTTGGGGGCGAACTGCGCGGGGTTCACAAAGATGGAGGCGGCGACAACGGCGTTCTCCGCGCGGGCGCGATCGACCAGAGATATGTGCCCGGCGTGCAGATACCCCATGGTCGGCACAAAGCCGAGCGTTCCCGCGGCGCGCGCGTCCTCCCGCGCTCGCCGAAACTCCGCAATCGTCGTAATCACCCGCAGCGGCATGGCAATGCGTGCCCTCCCCTCACTGATTGATTGTAGGGGAGAGAGGGCGGCGCCCGCAGCAAACGGAGAAAGAGGGTGGGGGATGGGGCGGGGAAAGGCAGGGTTATCAGGTTTCTTCACGGCCCAAGATTGCTCTGACGGCAAACTGCTGGGCATCAAAGAGATCGACCAGTTCATCAACGCTGGCAACATAAAGCAAGTCATTCCTGACGTTGTATTCCCGCAGCTGCTCAAGGGTCATCTGGTTGCGTTTGATTCCGTTACAGGTTCTGTGCAGGAGAGCGAGATTGTATAGTTCATCGTCGCCGGGTGTCCCGGTGGCGGGTCTTCGCGCCCGAATGTGGTCCACTTCGAGTAGAGTCTCGTCCGTCGTTCCGTTTGGACGCACTGCGCGGTAGCCGCATCCCCAACAGCGCGGCCCAAATTCATTGATGAGCAGGCTCTTTGCCTCGTCCTTGGGAATCCGTCCTGACCAGCTTGCGTTCTGGCTGGACCTCTTTGCGCCTGAAGGAAGATCGTGGCGGGGAACTGAAGTAGTATCTTCTCGAAGCGGAAGATTATGAGGGCCAATAGTCTGAGACTGGGCGACCTGCAAATTTGCCTGGTGGACCCCTAACGCTTGCCGAGTGGCGTCCGTCATGTCCGCAAGGGCGTAACCGTTCGAATAGAAGCGGCGTTTGAGCATTGTCCATGATCGGTACGCCATGTCACAGGCAACCCACTGCCGGTTGAGTTTCTCAGCGGCGACGGCAGTTGTGGCGCATCCGGCAAAGACGTCCAAAACAACGTCTCCTGGATTGCTGCTGGCCTCAATGATTCGTTCGTAGAGCGCCAGCGGCTTCTGCGTGGCATAGCCGGTGCGTTCATTGCTTGTCGAAACTAGTCGATTGATGTCCGTCCATAGATTGTTCACCTTCGTCCCCGTGTCAGCCTCGACGGGCCGAATGATGCTGGGCCTGCCATTCCGGGAGAAACGGATCAGTCCAGCCGTATCCAATGCCTCAAGGCGTTCATGGGAGTTCTCAATCAAGGTGTAATTGGGAACAGCGTTTTCTTCTATCCAGTTCGCGAGTGTGCCAATCCGCGGAACTGCCCAGTGCCGGCCGATGTTCGTCGGATTGTATTCTCGCCAGGGCTGCCCCGACTCTCCAAAGCGGACACCGGCCGCGGTCAGGTCAATTGACGTTGGCGTTGTGTTTTCACCGGCCACCCGGGTGTCATGCCACGTATAGTTGCGGGACTTGCTATAGAACAGAATCGTGTCGGTTGTATTGCCCC
>JAAXGS010000197.1 GCA_012271225.1 Dehalococcoidia bacterium
CCTTCCTGCGGGGCGTGGCGTTTGTCCAGGCGCCAACCACGCTGCTGGCCATGGTGGACGCATCCATCGGCGGCAAGGTTGCCATTGACCTGCCCACCGGCAAGAACCTGGTTGGCGCGTTCTATCAGCCCCGCCTTGTTCTCTCAGACACACGGGCGCTGAACTCGCTGCCGCCCCGCGACCTCACGGCCGGGTGGGCTGAGGTCATTAAGACTGCCGCCATTCTGGACGCGGACCTCTTCGATTTCCTGGAGGCAAACGCCCGGGCGATCCTTGGCGGGGATGAGGAACTGCGTTCCCATGCGGTTCTGCGGTGTTCCGCCATTAAGGGGCGTGTCGTCTCGCTGGATGAGCGCGAGACGACGGGCCTGCGGGCGCGGCTGAACCTGGGGCACACCCTTGGACACGCGCTTGAGAACGCGCTTCAGTACACCGGAATCCTGCACGGAGAGGCGGTGTCCATCGGCATGAGCTTTGCCGCGCTCCTGGCGGAGCGGCGCGGCTCGCTCAGCCGTGAGGAGCGTTCACGACAGATCAGCCTGCTGCAGGCCTACGGGCTCCCCACAACAGCGCCGCCCAACCTCGATGCCGCGGCCATCCACGCCGCCCTGGCCATCGATAAAAAGGTCGCTGACGGACGGACGCGCTGGGTGCTGTGTGACGGCATCGGCCGCGGCCGCCTGCGGGGTGATGTGCCGCGGGAAATCTCCGATGAGGCGCTGCAGGCGTTTCTGGCCGGTGCGGAAACCGTGAACTGAAACGCGGCAGGGGAATCGTCCAATATCCGGCAGGCGGTTTGCCGATGCGGGGCATCGGCACTATAGTGGCAGCGGCGAGCAGGGCCGGGGGCCGGATGGCCGCGCAGGCTGCCGCGCGCAGTCTGGGAGGAAAGTCCGGGCTCCCTGGGCAGGGTGCTGGGTAACGCCCAGGCGTTTCGCACGCCACGGCTGCGGAGCGACGGAAAGTGGCACAGAAACGAAACCGCCGATGTCTCCGGCCTCAGGTCGATGGGCACCGGCAAGGGTGAAAACGGGCGGTAAGAGCGCCCGGCCGCCCGCGGTGACGCGGCGGCGGCCAAACCCCACCCGGAGCAAGGCCAAATAGAAGGACGCGCCCCTGGCGCAGAGGTTGCCCACCTCGTCCTCGGGTAGGCCGCTCGAGCGGCGGCGCAAGCCGACGCCCAGATGGATGGCCATCACCCGGCCGGCGGCGACGCCGACCGGTCACAGAACCCGGCTTACAGGCCCTCAGGACCTGCTCGCTCAGCGGACACGTTTAGTGTGGAAACACAGCCCCGGCAAAAGCGGAGTCGAGGGGGCGGGCGCCGCTTTAGACGCCCAGCAGTTCCTTGTATTCGTCCTGCTTGAAGCCGATCACCGCCTGGCCGTCAACGACCAGCGTGGGCACGGACATGCTCCTGTACTGCTGCACCAGCTCCAGCATGTACTCCCGTTCCTCCACCACGTCCCGCGACTCATAGCCGATGTTGTGGTCTGCCAGGAAGCGCTTTGCGACCTCACAGTCCGGGCAATTCTCCTTTTTGGTGTAGAGGACGATCGTCCTGCTCTCCGACATCGTTACTTCTCCTGTACGTCTACACGCCCGGCATGCGCCGCGTCAGACGCCGACTGTTTCCCGAACCTGCCGCATCGCGTCGATAATCTCGTCCGTGTCCAGCACGGATTCCATAATCGCGATCTGCTCCTGATACACGGCTGAATCAAACTGTTCCTTGACCTGCGGCTCCAGCACATGGAAAACGGGCAGCCCCAAGGCGATTCCGGCAAGCGGGCCGACCCATGAGGGATCGCCCTCCGTCACCGTTCTCGCGTACACCTCCGCGCTCTCCGCCGTCGGTGAGCCCAGCAGGACAACCATGCTGTCTGAGCCGTGGGTGTCCACCGTTGCCTTGATTCCCTCTTGACCCTCAAGGTCAAGTGCGCCGGCGGCAGTTCAAACAAAGCACTGGGTCTGCACCAGCACGGGGTCTCCGCCCGCGGTGCGCACGCACGCCTCAATCGCGGGGCCGGGGACTCCGTCCCGCTCTCCAACGATGATGACCCGCTTTCCGGCAAGATCCATTGCTGCACCCACTTTCACGTCGCNNGGGATTGGCCTCCAGCACGAATGACTCGCCATCGGAGAGGTGGGTCATGCGCCCCAGAAAGAGGCTGCCCTTGGCCAGAAACATCGAGTATTGATACTCCGCGGCGCGCAGGTCGTCGAGGGCATGGGCGAGGAACGGCACGGCGGACGCCACGTGACCCTGTGTGGGAGAGAAGCCCGGCATCCCGTGCTCCGCCACAAAGCGGTCCCGCGCCTCCGATCCCGTCGGTATCTCGCCCCGCTGCGCCGCTAAAGCGGCGATCAGGCGGTAGTTTGTTCGCGGCACATTTCCGCTGCCCGCCGTATCCGTGATCTCCGGGTTGTGCATCTCCGTGGCGTATTTGGCGATGTCTTCAAAGCGCAGGCCAAGCCGATCCAGCGGGTTGGACACAAGCGCCTCAACGATCTGCTGCTGCACGGAGCCGGCGGCCACGCTGTGCCGTCCCACGCTATCAAGCCGCAGGACAGGATTCACGCCGTCATCCGGCCCCATGAGCATGGCGAAGCCCACCAGGACATCCTCCATGACGGGGATTTCCTTGGCGAGATGGCCGCGAAACTTCATGCCCAGCTTGGCCAGAGAGCATCCGCCGACGACGGCGATTTGGGGAAACACGCCGGCTGTGACAAGGCCGCCCGCAATGACCATGGCATGGACGGGCGCGCAACAGAAAGCCTTTACATCCGCGCCGGTGGAGTTGACGCAGTCCGCCGCCTCTGCCACGGCCTTGCCAAGGTTTCCGCCGCCCCTGTTATACCGATCGCCGATGGCCTCTTCGCCGGAACCGATGACGTACTGCAGGGCGGCGGGATCGGTTCCGGACTCCGCCAGAACTGCCCGTAGCGCCATTGTGGCCGTGGCCTTGACGGCAAGGTTCTCGAGAAGGATATCCGGCGCGAGGGATGGGTCATCGACATAATCCGTCTGCACCAGCCCAATCGTCTCACCCGCGCGGGTGAGCAGGGGAATTGCGCCCGCGCGGGACGCGAGCCGCTCCTCGATGCGTGAGAACGGCACGCCCCGGACGCGCTCCAACTCCTCCTCCGTCACGCGCGGGTGGTTGCGGAGGTCTGCGGCAACGCCTGCGGCGTACGTCTCCTCGAGCAGGACAAGGTCGAACTCATCGGCCGCCTTGAGCAGCCCGTAGAATTGATCCTCGCCGACGATTTCTCCATGCGGCCCCCGGGTGGAGAACTCCGGCAGGGGGTTTTCATACCACGGCGCGGTGATTGGGGAGAGCGCGTCCGGCTTTATGTTGCCAAGCAGCACCTGATGGGGCGCGTACGCTGCCGCGTCATCGAAGGAGCGCAGGCTGGCGCGAATATCCTCCCAGACGGCATCGTTGGTCTGGATCTCCCGCGTTGGCTTGGACCCGTGCCGCACAAGCCCCGGTGTGTGGGCAAGGAAGAAGCGGATGTCCTGAACGACCGGGTGGTTCATCAAGCCCTCTCATGTGGCGGGTCTGCGGTAGCTTCCGGCAGATTCCCTTAACGCATTATGTCATTGACAGAGGCTAGCAACGCCGCCTACTGTGTGTCAACGCGGCGCGTGCTCCGCGTACGGCACGGGCGGCCTTGAGGGGGTCTCGATGAAACTCACGCTCGCCATCCATTCCGTCAACGACGCGCGAACTGGATCGGGAACGCGGCTGGACGGCGGAATGCTGACCGTTGATGTGGATGAGCTTCGGGACGCCGTCCTGCAGGATCGACGCCTGCAGAGCGTCGACGTTGAGATTGCGTCACCCGGGCAGCCGTGCCGCATCGGCGTTGTGTTTGACATTCTGGAGCCGCGCGCAAAGGAACCGGGCACGGGCTCAGATTTTCCCGGACTGCTTGGCCCGATGGCCGTGGCGGGGCAGGGAACAACGCACGTGCTCCGCGGCGCCGCGGTGACGGTTGTCGATGCCTCGCAGGAGCCGGGCATCGCGTCCAAGATGATGGAGATGCACGGCGACGCCGCGCAGGCCTCGCCGTACGGCAGCCTCCATCACGTCGTCGTCGTTCCCCGCATGATCCCCGGCACGCCCCGCCACGTGGAGTTGAACGCGCTGCGCCTCGCCTCCGTCCGGGCAGCCGTTTTTCTGGGCAGTTCCGCGTTGGACCTGGAACCGGACTCCGTGGAGGAATATGAGCTTGACGGGCCGTGGGGAAAGGCGGGCGACGGCCTGCCCCGCATCGCCTACATCGGCCAGGTCCACGGCCATCAGATGGTTGTGGAGGAGGACGAGCGGATTCTATACGGCAGCAATACGGAGGGCATGTCCCCACTGACGCTCCATCCCAATGAGTGGCTGGACGGCGCGGTCGTCTGCTCCTATTGGGTGATGCGGGTCGAGAGCTATTTCTACCAGAACCACCCGATCATCCTCGAGCTGTACAAACGGCATCTGGCGGGCGAGATCAACTTTGTTGGCACGGTGGCGACCGTTGCCGCGTCACTGGAGGCGGATCGAAACAGGAACTGCCTGCTTGCGGCGCATCAGGCCAGATGGGGGCTTGGGGCGGACGGCGTAGTGCTGACAAAGTACGGCGGCGGCGCGCCGCACGTGGACATGGGCGAGACGGCGCGGATCTGCGAGGCGCTGGGCATGAAAACCGTGGTGCAAGTCTCTGACTCGTCCGGGGACCGCCGCGCGGAATCCGCCATGCTGTTCAGCTATCCGGAGGTGGACGCCATTGTCTATGGCGGCGGCGGAGACATTGGCTGGAACGCCGCGCCGGTTGAGCGCGTCATCGCGGGCACGGCGGAGGCGGGGCAGGCGTTGGCGCAGATGACGTTCATTCCCGCCCAGGCCCTCTGCGGCGCGACAAACCAACAGGGCGCCTCGAAGATTCAGGCTATGGTCTACTGAGCAGATGCCGCGTCGGGAACAGCTCGGCAGGCGAGACGGAGGAGGGCGGAGATGCGTGTCGTTCACTATTTGAACCAGTTCTTTGGCGGACTGGGCGGCGAGGAAGAGGCGAATATCGCCGTCGAGGTCCGTGAGGGGGCGGTCGGCCCCGGCCGCCTTCTTGAGCAGGTCCTCGGCGACGGCTCCACCGTGGTTAAGACCGTCATCTGCGGAGACAATCACGCCGCGGAAAACCTGGACAGCGTGATGGAGCTTGTGGTTGAGCAGGTGCGTGAATCGCAGGCGGACCTGTTTGTGGCCGGGCCGTGCTTTGTGGCGGGACGGTACGGCGTCGCCGCCGGCGCGCTGTGCGCCGCGGTGCAGGCGGAGCTTGGGACCCCAGTTGTCACCGGCATGGCCGTGGAGAACCCCGGCGTCGATTTGTACAGACAGGAGCTGTACATCGTCGATTCCGGTGAGAACGTCGCGGACATGAGGGCGGCGCTGATCAAAATGGCAGCCATCGCCAGGAAACTGGCGGCCAATGAGGACGTGGGACGCCCCGCGGACATGGGATACATTCCGCGCGGAATCATGAAGGATGAGATCGTCGAGGAATCGGCCGCCGTCCGGCTCGCGAACATGATTCTCGCCAAGACCACCGGACAACCGTATGAGACGGAGTTGACGCAGACGGGCTTTGAGCCGATTCCCGCGCCGCCGCCCGTGCCGGACCTCAGCGAGGCGACGGTGGCAATCGTCACGGACGGAGGCCTCGTGCCCGCCGGCAACCCGGACGGAATGCCCGCCATCGCCTCGACAATCTGGGGCGCGTATGACATCGCGGCGGTGGATGACCTGGAGGGCGCGGATTATGAGGTCTATCACCGCGGCTATGACAATCGACACGTGCTGAATGATCCGGACCGCCTTGTTCCTGTGGATGTCCTCAAGGAGTTGGAGAAGGCCGGCGAGGTGGGCAAGGTCTATGAGCAGTTCCTGTCCATGACGGGCCTGGCGAACCCCCTCGCGAACAGCAGGCGCATCGGCCGGGAGATTGCTGAATCACTCAAGAACGCAGGCGTGGACGCTGTCATCCTCACCTCCACTTGAGGCACGAGCACTCGCAGCGGCGCTGCGATCACGACGGAACTGGAAAAGGCGGGGATACCGGTGGCGCAGGTGACGGCGGTGACGCCCGTCGCGCGCATGGTCGGGTCCAACCGCGTTGTCCAGGGGAAGGGCATCGTCTATCCCCTTGGAGACGCGGGACTGGATCCTGAGGAGGAGAAGGATCTGCGCCGCTCCATCGTCAAGCAGGCCCTTGAGGCCCTGCGCTCCGAGGCCTGAGCGCCCGCCGTTCCCGCCTCCCAACTGCCGCTCTCCGCGCCCGCCCAAAGCGCTTTTGGCAAGGCCGTGAGTTCTTGGCGTCGTTTCATTGGCTGACGGCACAGGCCGGGCCATGATTTGGTATACTTGTGTCAAGACAGGAATGAGAGAGCAGGAGAGAGGAACGGCGATAGCCTGCGGCGGAGGCAGTTTGGATCGGCAGACCAAGTCCCACATCATTGAGGAATATCGAGCACATCCGACGGACACCGGTTCCACGGAGGTGCAGGTTGCAATTCTCAATCGACGAATTGGCGACCTGACCTCACACCTTCGAAACCACCGCCACGACCATGCGACACGGAGAGGTCTGCTGATGCTTGTTGGCCAGCGGCGACGGCTTCTCCGCTACCTGCGCCGAAAAGACGTAGGACGGTATCAAACCCTGATTGCGTCACTTGGCCTTCGCAGATAGTCACCACGGCTTCGTCTTCCTCCCGCGCAATGGCGCAGGAGAATAGAACAGCATGATTCATCAGGTACGGCGAGAGATCGCCGGACGCACATTGACTCTTGAGACGGGTGAGCTTGCGCAGCAGGCCAGCGGCGCTGTCACCGTCCAATACGGGGACACCATCATCCTTGCGACGGCCGTCATGGCGTCCCAACCGCGTGAGGGAATCGATTTTCTTCCCCTCACCGTGGATATGGAGGAGCGCCACTACGCAATTGGCCGCATCCCCGGCAGCTTCTTTCGACGGGAGGGGCGGCCAGGCACCGACGCCATTCTCGCCGGCCGCATCACGGACAGAACCATCCGCCCCCTCTTCCCCAAAGCCCTGCGCAATGAGGTGCAGATCGTCCTCACCGTCCTCTCCGCGGACAGGGAAAACGCCCTCGATACGCTGGGCGTCATCGGCGCGTCAGCCGCGCTGACCATCTCGCACATCCCGTTTGAGGGGCCCGTCAGCGGCTGTCACGTCGGCTACGTCGACGGCCAGATCACTCTGAACCCAACCTACGCCCAGGCCGATTCAAGCGACCTGGACCTGGTCGTCGCCGGCTCCCGTGATGCCATCGTTATGGTGGAGGCGGGGGCGAAAGAGGTTGATGAGACCGTTCTCAGGCAGGCCCTGATTGCCGGTCAGGACGCCAACCGCATCATCATTGACATGCAGAATGAACTGCAGGCTCTCACGGGCAAACCGAAGATCGCTCTTGAATCGCCGGAGTCGAATCAGCCCGTCAAAGGCGCGGTCGAGGCTCTGATTGGCGATCGTCTGCTCAAGACCATTGGCGGCCTCGGCAAGGAGGAGCGCAACGAGGCGACACAGTCGCTTCTGGACGAGGCGCTTGAGCGTCTTGCCGATGACCATGAGGCGCGGGAGATCACGCACGCGTATGAAGAGGTGTTTTCGGACGCCGTGCGATCCAGCATTCTGGAGGGCAAGCGGCCGGACGGCAGGGTTCATACGCAGATTCGCTCCTTGACCAGCCGCGTGGGGGTGCTGCCCCGCACGCACGGATCCGCGCTCTTTCAGCGGGGCGAAACGCAGGTTCTTAACGTCACAACCTTGGGGCCGCTTGCGGATGCGCAGAAACTCGATACGCTGACGCCCGTTGAGACCAGGCGCTATCTCCATCACTACAATTTCCCGCCGTACTCCGTGGGGGAGGCGCGGCGTGTGGGCACCCCGGGGCGGCGTGAAATCGGGCATGGCGCGCTGGCTGAACGCGCGCTTCTTCCCATGATCCCCAGCGAGATGGATTTCCCGTATACAATCCGCCTCGTCTCAGATGTGCTGGGATCGAACGGCAGCACGTCAATGGCGAGCGTCTGCGCGAGCACGCTGTCCCTCATGGACGCCGGCGTGCCGATCAAGGCGCCGGTGGCCGGCATCGCCATGGGGCTGGTGACGGACGCAACGGGGGCGTATGCCATCCTCACCGATATTCAGGGACTGGAGGACCACCTGGGAGACATGGACTTCAAGGTGGCGGGAACCGCCGAGGGCGTGACGGCCCTGCAGATGGATATCAAACTCACCGGAATCACGGATGAGATCATGGAGCGCGCGCTTGAACAGGCACGGGTCGCGCGGCTGGAAATCCTCGACCATATGGGAGAGACCATCAGGGCGTCCCGGCCGGAGTTGAGTCCGTACGCGCCGCGCATGACCCGCATCCAGATCAACCCGGAGCGCATCGGCTCACTCATCGGGCCGGGCGGCAAGACGAT
>JAAXGS010000198.1 GCA_012271225.1 Dehalococcoidia bacterium
CCGCCGAAATCAGCGGCACCGAGGGCCACGCCTATATCTACAACCGCAGCGACCTCTACATCACCAGCCCCAACCTCGAAGGCGCCGATGGCAAACAACCCTGGACCGACCTGCCCCCCGCCTGGCCCCACGCCTTCGACCTCTTCCTCGACGCCCTCAACGCACAGGACCCCTCCGCAAGAGCCGCCATCCCCCTGGTCAGCGCCAGCGAGGCCGCCTACCGCAGCGCCGTCATGGAAGCCATGTACACAGCAGCAGCCGAGAGGTCATGGGTGTCAATCTAAAGTAAATCCGTAAGATGCCGAGACCTCCCGCGCGGGTAAGGCAATCGAATCGCGTCTGTCTTACCCGCCTCTACGCAATACGCAATACGCAAGAAAGCCCGTTCTCACCCTTTCAACGTTATCTCAATACTCACCCCTAGCCCCTACCCATCCCGGCGCATCAGACTGAAACTCTGCGCCGTCTGACCGCCGTCCGGCGCGCTCGCCAGAAACAACGCCAGCGGCACAACCTCCTCCGGCTCCTTGAACCACTCCCCATCAAACGTACCCGGCTCCCGCGCCGCCGCGCCCGGCATCATCGCCGTGTTCACCGGCCCCGGAACCAGCTCGTTCACGCTGATATTGTCGCCCCGCAACTCCTGGCCCAGCACTCGCGTCAACATCCACAACCCGGCCTTCGAGGCGCTGTAGGCCGACGAGCCCGGCGCACCCCGGTGCCCCATCCCCGACCCGATCGTGATGATCTTGCCCCCGCCGCGCGCCTTGAGATGAGGGATAGCCGCCCGCGCACAATAGTAAGCGCCCGTCAGATTGATCGCGATCGTCTGACCCCACTTTTCAGGATCGCTCTCCACCACCTCGCTCCTACCCGGCGAAACACCCGCGTTGATGACCAGAATATCCAACCCGCCAAACCGCGCCACAGTCTCGTCAACCGCCTTCTCCACCGATGCCAGGTCAGCCACGTCCGTCCTCACCGCCAGCGCCTGCCCGCCCGCCGCCCCTATCTCCGCGGCCACCACTTCAATCTCCGACCCTGTCCGCGCCGCACAACACACCGCCGCCCCGGCCCCGGCAAAAGCAATCGCGATCGCCCGCCCAATCCCTCGCCCGCCACCGGTGATCAGAGCTACCTTCCCGTCCAACGATTGCCCTGCATTCGTCATCTTAGACATTAGCGTCCACCTTCCCATGACGCCCGTTCGTCCTTGAGGTAGGCTTCCACCTCCTCCGCGCTCCTGAAAAGACGTTGCCCGGGGACCTCTTTCAGAATTTCAACCGCAGACCGCCGCTTAGACACCGAGGAGTGAACAACGACGCTGACAGACTCCCCAACC
>JAAXGS010000199.1 GCA_012271225.1 Dehalococcoidia bacterium
CACACGCGCACGCAGCGCGCGCATGAGATGCACAGGTTGTAGTCCCGGTCGATGTGCGGGTCCTCCGTGCGGATGGGCAGTTCGCGGTAGTTGTAGGGCAGCAGCTGCTCCGTCACACCAACGATCTCGACGGTGGACTGGAGCTCACACCGCTGATTCTGCGGGCAGACGACGCAGCGGTCGGTAACGGAGACGTTGCGCAGGCAAATATCGTTCGGCCCGCAGTGAACGATACGGTCGCACGTCAAACAGCCATGCGGGTGCTCTGACATCAGCAGGCTGAGCACGGATTGCCGCAGTTCAACGGTCTCCTCGGTGTTGGTGCGGTAGGCGGCGTCCGGCATTGCGGGGGCGACGCACGCGGCGGCGTAGCCGGGACGGCCCACCTGCTCAACCATGCACATGCGGCAGGCGCCGTACGCCTTGAGCCGGGAGTCATAACAAAGGGTGGGGATGTAGATGCCGGCAAGGGCGGCCGCCTCCAGGATCGTGGAGCCTGCCGGAGCGGTGACCTGTCGCCCATCGACGGTGATCGTGATCGTTTGCGCCGGGGCTGCCTGCGTCACGCTCAAATCCTCCCAGTCGTATCCACATTCCCGCGCATTCGAAGCCGCGTCCCGCTACCGTTCAGCCTATCTCACGAGAGCGGCGCGCTCAAGCGGAGAGTGTCGCGCGTCCCGACTTTCCGTGTGAGGGAGAGGGGCGGCAGTTTTCGGCTCATCGGGCGCGCCAGGCAGTCCACGCGGTCGGAATCAGTGGCCAACATAGACCTCCCTGCCCTCATCCGTCTGCGGCGCGGACGCGGGCGGGGGACGGTGAGGCGGATCGGGGCGGCGGGCGGCGGCGAAAAGGAACGCGCCTGCCGTGGTGACGAACGCCATCAGGATGAAGGACGGCGGGTACGATCCCAACACATCCTTGGAGGCTGCAGCGACCACCGGGCCTGACATCGTCCCAATCTGCACAACAAGCGAGGAGAACCCCATGATGGTGGCAAACGCGCCCCGGCCAAAATAGTCGGCGCGGATCGCGGTCATCAGCGGCCCGCGGAAGCCCCACGCGACGCCCTGCACGACGGCAAAGGCCAACAGCAGCGGGATAGCGTTTTGCGGATTCCCGCTCGGCAGGACCAGCAGAAAGAGCGCGAGGGTGTGCCCGAACATGCAGACAACAATGATCCTGCGCATCTCCACCCGCTCCGCCAGGAAGCCGGTGGCGAATTGGGAGCCGATCATCACGGTGGTCAGGGCGGTATAGAGCCACGCCCCCGTGGTGGGTGGAATGCCCAGGTCCTGCTCAAGATACGGGATGAACTGGGCATTAATGGCGGAGACGGCGAGCATGGCGCTGGCATGGCCAAGCGACACAAACCAGAAGGACGGATGCTTCAGCGCCTCCCGCGCGGTGAATCCCCGCCCAACGAGGTTCAGGATTGGACGCGCGGTCGCGGGCACGCCGTCCGGTGTCTCGCGGCTGTCGACCGGCGTGTCGCCGTCCGGCAGGTACCCGTACGGCTCCGGTGAATGGCGGAAGAGGAGCGTCAGGGGCAGGCCGATAATCAGGGTGAGCACGCCCGACCACATCGCCAGTCCACGCCAGCCAAGCAGATCCATCGTGTACACGATGGCGGGAACCGCCCAGCCGGACACCCCCCATCCCACGGACGCCAACGCCATCGCGCGGGCGCGCTTCCTGTCGAACCAGTTTGCGATGGCCGCGTTGACGGTGATGAACCCGCCCAGGCTTGAGCCAATCGAGATGATCAGATACGCGCCGTAGTACTGCCAGAGTTCCTGGATGTTGCCGAAGAGAAGGAAGCCGCCCGCATAGAGCAGGACGCCGACCTGCAGAACCCGGCGAGTTCCGAATCGGTCAACCAGCCAGCCTTGAAAGGGGCCAAGCACCCCGCTTTCCGCGCG
>JAAXGS010000200.1 GCA_012271225.1 Dehalococcoidia bacterium
CATCATGGACGCGTTCATGACGACCCTCGCCGAGGACGAGATCATCACGGAGATCATCATCCCGATTCCGAGCGGCGCAACGGGCGCATCCTATGTCAAATTCGCCAACAAGGCCTCCCACTTTGCCATCGTTGGCGTGGCGGCGGCGGTTGGGCTTGACACCGCTGGCCGTCTGTCCCGCGTCGCTGTCGGGATCACCGGCGCAGCCTCACGCGCCGCGCGCGCGGCGGCTGTGGAGGAGGCCCTGCGTGAGCAGGCGCCGACGCCGGATGCCATCGCGTCCGCGTCCGCACTCGCTGCCGACGGGCTTGAATGCCTCTCAGACCTGCACGGCTCGCCTGAGTACCGCGCGAATCTTTGCCGCGTGCTGACGCGGCGGGCGCTTGCGCAGGCGGTGGAGCGCGCCGGCGTCTGACTGGATCAATGCGGCTGCATGGAGACAGGGGGTTGGCATGACCATCACAGATACGCAACTGGTTGGTAAATCCATCCCGCGCCGCGAAGACGAAAAACTCCTGCGCGGCCGCGGCGCCTTTGTGGAGGATATTTCTTTGCCCGGCACGCAGTGGGCAGCGCTTCTCCGCAGTCCGCACGCGCGGGCGCGCATTCGCGGCATCGACGCGTCGGAGGCCCTGCGCGCCCCCGGCGTCACCGCCGTGCTGACTGGAGAGGATATCCATCCGCGCTACGGCACAAATCCAACGGCATCGCTTGCGTTCTACGGCGCGGATTCCGCCCCGTATGACCTGATCGCGGTCAGGGAGGCGCGTCACGTTGGCGAGGTTGTCGCCGTGGTTGTTGCGGACTCCCGCTACGGAGCGCGGGACGCCGCGGATCTCGTCTACGTCGACTATGAACCCCTTGACGCCGCGGCGGACGTCGAGACGGCGCTGAGAGACGATGCGCCGCGTGTCCATGGGGATCGGCCCAACGGCGTCGTTGAGTGGCGGTACCGTCTCGGCAATGTCTCCCAGGCATTCGAGGAGGCGCAGGTCATTGTTCGGGAACGGATTGTGAATCAACGGATCCATGCCGTGCCGATGGAGCCGCGCGCCGGGCTGGCGCACTGGGACCGCGCGCTGGAGCAGATGAGCCTGTGGGCCACCGTGCAAACCCCGCACACCCTGCGTGATCACCTTGCGGAGATTCTGCGCGTGCCGGCGGAGAGCGTGCGGGTCATCGCGCCGGACGTGGGCGGCGGTTTCGGCGCAAAGCATGAGGACCCGGAGTACGCCCTGATCTGCATCGCCGCCATGGAGCTTGGCGTCCCGATCAAGTGGGTCGCCACCCGGTCCGAGGATTTTCTGGCGATGCATCAGGCGCGCGGCAAGACGTCGTATCTGGAGGTCGCCGCCGATTCTGACGGACACGTCACCGGCATCCGTCTGCGCCATCTGCACGACCTCGGCGCATACGCCAAGGGGCCGGAACCGCAGTTGTCCGCGTCCTCCGCGATGATCTCCACCGGCGTCTATCACATTCCAAACGTTGAGTTTGAGGTGCGCAACGCCTATACGAACAAGACGCCGCAGGGCCCCTACCGCGGCGCGGGCAGGCCGGAGGGCATCCACCTGATTGAGCGCGGGATGGACCGCCTGGCGCAGGAACTTGGGCTGGACCCGGCGGAGGTCAGGCGGCGCAACTATCTGCCGCCCTTTTCCACGCCCACGCGTTCCGGCGGCGGCGACATGTTTGACAGCGGGAACTATGAGGGATCCCTCGACCTGGTCATGCAGATCAGCGGGTATCCGCAGCTGCGGGCTGAGCAGGAACAAGCCCGCGCCGAGGGCCGGCTTATGGGAATCGGGCTCGCCTCATGGGTCAAGACGGGCGGCTCCGGCCCCAGCCCGCTCGATCCCAGCAGCAGCCGACATGAATGGGGCAGGGTTCGGGTGGCGCGGGACGGCATGGTGACGCTCTTCACCGGATCGTCCCCGCACGGACAGGGC
>JAAXGS010000201.1 GCA_012271225.1 Dehalococcoidia bacterium
CCGCCCGTTGCGCGTTCAGCGAATTCGATCCAGTGGCATATTGACCCAGGCGCTCATTTCATGCGCCGACGTCACCGGATAGGCCGCGGCCACGTGGGAGGCATCGAGTTCATCGGGCGTGGTCACGCCAACAAGCGCCATGGCGCTCAGCATCTCATCCTCCAGGATCTCAAGCGCGCGCTGCACGCCGTCCGCGCCGCCGGCGGCAAGGCCCCAGCCCTGCAGTTTTCCGATGGCCACGCAGTCCGCGCCCATCGCCAACGCCTTGACCACATCGCTGCCGCGGACGATGCCGCCGTCCAGAACAATCTTCGCCCGTCCGTCCACCGCCGTGACGATTTCCGGCAGGGTGTCCAGGCCGCCAAGGCCGTGATCCAACTGCCGCCCGCCGTGATTGGAGACCCAGATGATGTCAAAGCCGCGCTCCACCGCCATCTCCGCGTCCTCCGCGGTGGCGATGCCCTTGACGGCGAACGGCAGCCCCACAAGATCGCGGATGCGCTCCGCCATCTCCCAGGTGACGGCGGAGCCGGGTGACGGCCGCTGCACGGAGAGATTCGCCGGGGTCGAGCGGCCGACGATTGGCCGCTCCCTTCGGCTGTAGCGCGCGTTGTCCACGGTCAGGACAAAGGCATGGTAGCCCGCGGCCCTGATACGAGGGGCCATGCCCTCGATCCAGGCCCAATCGCCCTGAATGTACATCTGAAACAGCTTTGGCCCGTCTGCGGCCTCCGCCGTTCCCTCAAGCCCGGGCTCGGTCACGGAGCTGACCACCTGAACGGTGCCAAAGGCCGCCGCCGCCTTTGCGGACGCGCCGGCCGCCTCCGGATGGAGCCGCTGCATCCCGCCCACCGGCGCAAGCATGACGGGGATGCGCATGCGGTGGCCCAGAAACTCACAGGACGGATCCATTTGGGAGACATCGCGCAGGACGCGCGGCCGGAATGCCACGCGGTCAAACGCCGCGCGATTGCGCCTCATCGTCGTCTCGGACTCCGATCCACCAACCAGATAATCCCAACCGGCCTGATCCAGGTTCCTCCGCGCCGCCTGAATCGTCTCTTCGTTGCTCAGAAAATCCACACCCATCGTCCACTGTCCTCCACCCCTGTTCGGGTCATGAAATGGTCGCGCCGGACATACCGCTCCATCCGATTGTAGCGCCGCACGCCGTCCGGGTGTCACGCGGCCGGCCTCGCTCCTGCTCCCAGCAGGGGGATGCGCCTGCGTCGGAACCCGGCGTAGGCGATGATCAGGGCCGCGCCCGCGAGGAGCGCGAGTCCAAGAAACGCTGCCTCAAAGCCCAGGCGCTCACTGACCTCGCCGACAAAGACCGTGCCGCCCGCTGAGCCGAATGAGAACCCGCCCATCATCATGGCCATCGCCCGGCCGTATTTCTCGGGCGGAGACCAATCCGCGGCAATGGCCTGAACCATCGGTTGCCCCGTGCCAAAACCCAGCCCCAGCATGAACGCCGCGGCCAGGAAGCCGACCGTCGAGTGGGTGAACGCCAGCGTGATCATGCAGGCGACGGTGAGCGCCAGCGACGGCAGCAGGATGACGGCGCGCCCGTACGTGTCCGACACCCGTCCGGTGAGCAGGCGCCCCGAGATGACGACCACGGCGTACAGCACAAAGAACGCGCCGTAGTTCGGCACCTGCCGCTCCTCGCCAAGGATGGAGACGAACGTCGTCGTTGCCAGATAGGCGGCGGAGAGCAGCAGGACAACGATCCCGGGGATGCTCGCCTCAGGGACGATGAACTTCGCCAGCCAGCCCTCTTTGAGGGGCGGAGACGCGGTTGGGCCGCCGTTGCGGCCCGGATCTGAGCGTCCGGGCGGCGCGGGATGCTGCGGCGGGCGCACCGGAAGCAGAAACAGGGCCGCGGCGCCCATGACGGCTGCGCAGATCAGAAAGAGCGGCGTGGAGCCGAACTCCCCGTAGACGTAGAGACCGACGGCTGGGCCAAACGCGATGGCGATGTTATGCGACGTGGCGAAGTTCGTCATCGCCTCGCCGCGCCTGCTGGGCGGCGCAATGTCAAGGATCATTGTCCGTGTCGCCGCGCCCGTCGCGCCGGATCCAACCCGGCGCAGAATGGTGGGGACAAGCATCATCAACGGCGTGACGACGATGATCATGACCAGCGCGCCGACGACGTTGATCGCCAGGCCGAGGACGGCCATGCCCCTGCGGCTCCACCTGTCAATGCCAATGCCGTACAGCGGCACGCCGAAGGCCGCAATCGGCCCGGCGATGCCAATGACCCATCCGATAGTTGATTTCGAGCCGCCAAGCTCGTTGATGTACAGCGGAACCGTGGGCAGCAGCATGTAGAACACGACAAAGATCGTGAACTCCATGAGGAACACCAGGATGAACGCGCGTGTGTACACGCGCGCGTTGGCCGAAGCCCGGGGCGCTTCGTCCACGGCGGACGCCGGGCCTGTTTGGGGGCGTGATGTCATGCAGACCGAGTCAGGACGTTGGTGAGGCTCCTGACATGCCCCCCGCCAGGATTGCCCCCTCCATCCGGGCAAGCCTGCGGTCGAAGGTGTGGAGGGGCATTGCTCCCTCACGTGCGGCTGCCGAGAGGATCATCAAATCTGCGAAACCGACGCCTCCCTGCCGGTAGCGGTGCGCGGACGCGGCCACGTCATCCGAGTCTTCCACGACCAGGCTGTCCGAAGCCGTCAGGTCCATCAGGGTCTCAGCGATCTGGTCTCGCGAGACGCGATAGCTCCTCTCCAGAACCCAGGCGATCTCCAGCACGACCTCCCGGCAGATGAAGCCCGGATTGCCGGGCGTCAGGCCGTCCATCACGGCGCGGGCCACCGCCTCCTGCTCGGGGTCGTCGCCCACAAGGTAGCGGAGGATCACATTTGCGTCGACTGCTTCCATCTCTCAGTGGCCCCTTCCGCGATGGCCCTGTCCATCTCCTCCAGGCTCAGGGCGGGACCGTCATACATCAGGCTGCGGAACAGGCGGCCGGTGGGCCGCACCGGCATGATCAGCACTCCCTCATCGACAATGACATAGCGGACTCTATCGCCTGCCCGGACCGCCAGTGAGTCCCTGACGGCCTTGGGCAGCGTGGTCTGACCCTTGACGGTGATGCTTGATTCAAACATTGAACCACTCCTTGAAGCCGCTCTGCGCCAATCGCCTTACATTGTACCACAAGTAATGCGCTTGGTAGCAATGTAGCCCTTGGGCATGGTATTCCTTGCGGCCATGCCGCACCGCATGATACCACGCCCGCATCCTTCCTAGATCATCAGGCCGCCTGGGAAACCGCGCGCGGAGCGGCGGACGCCGGATCTGTTGGGGGGCGTGATGTCACGCGGGCCCGTCGTGACGGTGGTGAGGCTCATCGCGGTCCTGCGCGCGTCTCGTGTGTAGAGTCTTGGCCCCGATATACAATGACAAAACGGCGGTCGGCATGGGTGAGACGGGCTCCCGAAAGGGGGCGGTCGATGAAAGCACAGGGCTCCTCTCTCAAGCAGCAGTATGAGCGGATCAAGGCGGAGTTTTCCGACGGCATTTTGCTGTTCAGGCTGGGCGATTTCTATGAGACGTTTGGGCAGGACGCGGAGAT
>JAAXGS010000202.1:0-3294 GCA_012271225.1 Dehalococcoidia bacterium
TGGCCGACGCCGTGCGCGGCCTGCACCCGCCGCGCTACCCCACCCTGTTTGAAGCCTTGACCAATGCCGTCACCTGCCAGCAGATCACGTTGACCGCCGGCATCCGCATCCTTGCGCGTCTGGCGGATGCGTGCGGCGTCAGGATCGGAGACGCGGTCTCATTTCCCCTGCCGGAGAGGGTGGCTCTCCTATCGGCTGAGGAGCTTCAGGGGATCGGCTACAGCCGACAAAAGGCGCGGGCAATGGTGGAACTCTCGGCGCTCGCCGCCGAGGGCGGGCTGGAACGCGCGATGATTACCGATCTCACGGATGAGGAGGCCGTGGAGATGCTGCGGCAACTCTACGGCGTTGGCCGCTGGTCGGCGGAATACGCCCTGCTGCGTGGAGACGGCCGGCTGGGCATCTTCCCGGGCGATGACGTCGGCGTGCGAAAACGGCTTGAGGAATGGCTGCAGCTGCCGGAGCGCCTGGACTATGCGGGGGTGCGCCGTATCCTGCAGGGGTGGCATCCGTTCGGCGGCATGATCTATCTGCATCTCCTCACGGTCGCATTGGTGAACTCCGGTCAGGCGGGGCAGAACCGAACGGACGGAGACGGCTGATGCTAGCGGGAGTGCGCAGCCTGACGCTGAGCGAATCCGTCCGGATACACGCGCCGCTGCATGCCGTGCGCGCCGCCTTTGACGATCTGGAGCGCTGGCCGGAGTGGAACTCAGTCTGCATCGAGTCCCGCTGGACATCTGGGGAGCCCTGGGCGGTTGGCGCCGCCTTCTCCATGCGCTTGCGGATGGCGCGCCGCCCGGTCAGGTTCAACGTTCACGTCATCGACTATGACCCCACGGACGGCGTGGCGTGGGAATCCACCGTCCTGTCCGTCACCGGCACGCGCCGGTTCTCCTTCGCGGCGGCTTCGGACGGCGAGGACACTTTGGTGACAGATGAGAAGACGTTCCACAGCCCGATACTGCCCGTGCGGCTCTTCTATCCACGGCCGATCATTCAGGCCATGTCGCGCGGCTGGCTCTCATCATTGAAGCTTCATACTGAATCCTGAACGGACGGAGGCTCTGATGGCGCTGACAATCCAACACAGCAGGCGCATAGACGCGCAGCCTGAAACAGTCTGGGAGCAGTTTGGCGATGTGGCCTCATGGCCGCGTTGGCTCCCGATTATCCGCGGGGCGCGCTGGCTTGACGGCGAGCCGTGGACAGACGGGGCGCGGCTGCGAATGGCGATGGCGGTGGGCCCGGCGTCCCTGGGCGTGGATGTCACCATCGCCAATGCCAGCCCTCCGCTCAGCGTCGCGTGGGCAGCCGGGCGGCTTGGCGTGAGGAGTCTGCACACATGGACCTTCACACCTGATAACGGCGGCACGCTGGCGACCTCCCATGAGGCGCTGGACGGTCCCATGCCGCAGATGCTTGGAGTACGAGCGCTGCGTCCCATGATCAACCGCATGACGGCCTCCTGGCTGGACAGCCTTGTGGCGCGGGTGGAGACCGGAACCAGTACGGACGCCACGTGATAGTCCCGTCTCTGTATGGACGCGGAGCGCCGCATTGACTACGATTGAGTCATGGGGACGCGCTCGCGCCCCATCGTCGTGCAGCAGATTCCATCGATGGAGGGTGATCGAATGCCACGCACAGAAACCGAGGCGATGATGAGCCGCGTACTGGCAAACTTCACAGAGTTGGCCGGCCAAGCTGCCGAGTTGAGCGATGAAGACCTCGACAAGGAGATTCCGGGGTACGGCGGGCGCACGACGCGGGCGCGCACCGTTCTCTACGCCAACGCGAACCACGTTCGAGAGCACGTCAATCACATCAACAAGATCCTGAGCGCCACCGGCCATCCGGCGCAGACAGAGGCGCGGGCCATTCTGGAGCAGGCGGCGCAGGCGCTGGGCGCGCTGAGCGGCGCGCTGCTCCGGGTGGATGACGGTGACCTCACCCGCTCCCATGAGGACCACACGATTGCGAGCGTTCTGCAGCACGTCGCGGAGACGCAGGAGAGCCACATCGGCTACCTCCGCGAGGGTTTCAAGTAGCGCGCCGCGTGAGTCCCCGCCCGGGCCTCACGGCGCCGCAGTTCATGCTCCATCCGACAGGCGCGCCCCATGAGTGACTACATCAGCTACATGGAGGAACACGGCCATGAGCAGTTGGTGGTGTTCGGCGATGCCGCAACCGGTCTCAGGGGAGCCATTGCCGTCCATGACACCACGTTGGGCCCGGCGCTTGGCGGTCTGCGCATCTGGCCGCATGGATCGGAGCGGGACGGCATCATGGATGTGCTCCGACTGTCAGAGGCCATGACCCTGAAATCCGCCGCCGCCGGGCTCGACCTGGGCGGCGGAAAAGCCATCATCATGCGCAACGCCGGGACGGACAAGACGGAGGCGCTCCTGCGGTCGTACGGAACACAGGTCGCCGCCCTGAACGGCAGGTACGTCACCACGGAAGATGTGGGAACGACCATGGCGGACATGCAATGGATCCGACGGGAGACGAAGCACGTCGTTGGCCTGCCGCTTGAGTCCGGCGGCAGCGGCGATCCTTCCCCCATGACCTCCTACGGTCTGTATCAGGGCATATTGGCCACGGCCCAGTATCGGTGGAACTCGGACGATCTCAGCGGGATGCGCATCGTCCTGCAGGGGCTTGGCAAGGTTGGCAACTATCTGCTCCCCTACCTGAAAGGCGAGGGGGCGGTTATTTTCGGCGCGGACATCGATGACAGCAGGGTTGAGCGCGCGCAGAATCAGTTTGGACTTGTTCCCCTGCGCCCGGACGAGGTCTTTGACCAGGAGTGCGACATTTTCGTTCCCTGCGCGCTGGGCGGCATCCTGAACGATGAGACCGTCCCGCAGATGCGCGCGAAGGCCGTGTGCGGCGGCGCGAACAACCAACTGCTTGAACCCCGCCATGCCGACGCGCTTGCGGAGCGGGACATCCTCTACGCGCCGGACTATATTGTGAACGCCGGAGGTGTGATCAACATCTCCTATGAGATTGGACGCGACTACAGCGCGGAGGAGGCCCGGCGCAAGACCGGCCAGATCTATGACACGCTCACCGGTGTGTTCACTAGCGCCCGGGCGGAGGGAATCTCAACGGATGAGGCGGCGCGGCGCATGGCTCAGAGCCGCGTGGACGCCGTCCGCAACATTCGGAGAGCACGCTGACCAGCGCGATTTCCAACCTCTCCGCTTCCGCCGGACTGGCGACTGCGTCTTCACACAGGCGGCGCTTGACTGTGATCTCATTGCGGCTGGCCGCGCTGTGTATCGC
>JAAXGS010000202.1:3340-6249 GCA_012271225.1 Dehalococcoidia bacterium
GCGCTGTGTATCGCCGCGGCGGCCATTGCGGGATTGGCCGCCGCCTGTTCCGACAACGGCGCAGGTTCGGATGACCGCCTGCGCGTCGCGGCAACCGTCTCACCCATCACGAGCCTTGTTGAGAGCGTTGGCGGGAATCGCATTCTGCTAACGGGAATCGTTCCGGAGGGAGTTAACTCCCACACCTTTGAACCCGCGCCCTCGGTGGCCATAACCCTTGCCGAGGCGGACCTCATTGTCGCCAACGGCCTCTTTCTGGAGGAGCCCACCATCCGTCTCGCGGAGGAGAACGCGAAAGACGACGCCCTCATCCTTACGCTGGCGGACCGCACAATCTCACAGGACGAGTGGATCTACGATTTCTCCTTCCCGGAATCCGGCGGCCACCCCAACCCGCACCTCTGGACTGATCCGCTGCTGGCGCAGAGATACGCGGAGATCGTCCATGACAATCTCGCGCGGATGGATCCGGAGAACGCGGACTACTACGGCGCGAATCTCGCCGAACTTTCCGCGCGCCTCGACGATCTGGATCGGCGGTTTCGGCAGGCTGTCGCCACCATCCCGCCCCAGCATCGCAAGCTGCTGACGTACCATGATTCGTTCCCCTATTTCGCCAAACGGTACGGATTCGAGGTCATCGGCGCCATTCAGCCGGCGGATTTCTCTGAGCCGTCCGCGCGGGAGGTCGCTGACCTCATCCTCCTGCTCCGGGAGACCAATGTGCCGGCCATCTTTGGCTCCGTCGCCTTTCCAAGTCCTGTGCTGGAGGCGATTGCCGCCGAGAGCGGCGTGGCGTTCATCGATAGCCTGCGCGACGATGATCTGCCCGGCGCGCCCGGGGACGCGCGCCATTCCTATCTTGGGCTGATGGTGACGGACATGGAGATCATCGCCTCCAACCTTGGGGGCGATATTGCGCCGCTGGACGGGTTCGATACATCCCCAACGTATGCGGGAGAGCGGACGGCCCTTTACCCGCAATAGGGCCCCACAATAGGGCCGCAATAGCGCTACTCTGGAGTATGCTTCATCCGACCCCGCACGAAAGGCGCGGCAGCACGCCCATCATCCGTCTCGACGCCGTTCACGCCGGCTATTCCGCCCTGCTCGTCCTGGAGAACGTTGACCTCACCGTCATGGCGGGGGACTTTGTCGGCATTCTCGGCCCCAGCGGCTCCGGCAAGACAACCCTGCTGCGCACAATTCTCGGCGCGACGCGGCTGTATCAGGGAGACGTGACCGTGCGCGGCGCATCGACCACGCGGCGGATTCCGCGTGCGGGCTACGTTCCCCAACTGGAGACCATCGACTGGACCTTCCCCGTGACGGTGGAGGAGGTTGTCCTGATGGGCCGCACCACAAAGAGCCCCCTGATGCCCTGGCACAGCGGCGAGGACAGGCGCATGGCGCGGGACATGCTGGAGCGGCTTGGGATCGACCATCTCCGCAAACGGCAGATCAGCCACCTATCCGGCGGGCAGCAACAGCGCGCGTTCCTGGCGCGGGCGCTTGTCAGCAGTCCGGATCTGCTGCTGCTCGACGAGCCCACGCGCGGCGTCGACATCAAGACTCGGGACGAGGTCATGCACCTCCTGCATGACCTGAATCATCAGGGGATCACGATTCTCATGACGACCCATGAGATCAACACGGTAGCCGTGCACCTGCCGTGGTTGATCTGCGTCAACGGGCGAATCATCGCGGAGGGCCCGCCCGCAGAGGTCATCAATGAGGACGTTCTGCTGCGAACATACGGCGCGGTCATGCCGGTGATTGAGTATCACGGCATGCCGCTTGTCGCGGAGCGGCCTCATGCTGCATCATTCCGCCGCGGCGCATCGGCCACAGAGGGCGCGCCCAATGATCCCGGCACCATGACCGAACGCCACGAGCATGGGAATCACTCGCCGCGCGGGCGTTCAGGCCGGGCGGCGCACGGCACAGACGGCCCGCCGCATCGCGATGCTTGAGCCGTTTCAATTCGACTTCTTTGTCCGGGGCATCATCGCCACAACGCTTGTCGGCGCGCTGTGCGGCCTTTTGGGCGTCTACATTGTGCTGCGGCGCATGGCCTACATTGGGCACGGATTGGCCCACGCCACGTTTGGCGGAGCGGTAATCAGCTACCTGATGTCGTTCAACTTTCTGCTGGGCGCGAGTCTGTGGGGCTTTCTGTCAGCGCTGCTGATCACCCTGACCGCGCGCAGAGCGACGATTCACTCCGACGCCGCGATCGGCATTATCACAACTGCCAGCTTCGCGCTTGGGGTGGCGCTCATCAGCAGATTCCGCTCGTTCACACGGAGCATTGAGGCCGCGTTGTTCGGAAACATTCTCGGCGTGACAACAGGGGACCTTCTGGTGATCGGCAGCGTCGCAATCGTCGCATTCGTCATCATCCTTGCCGGATACAAGTTCTTCCTGTTCACGGCCTTTGACCAGGACGTCGCGCGTTTCTACGGCGTTCCAACGGGCTGGGTGGACACGATGTTCTCCCTGATCCTGGCGGCCGTCATCGTCGCATCGATGCAGGTGATGGGCGTCACCCTCATCGCGGCCGCCATCGTCATTCCACCCGTCATCGCCCGCCTGCTAACCGATAACTTCCGCATGATGATGATCCTCTCAATCACAATCAGCGCTTTGTGCGGCTGTTTCGGCATCTACATCAGTTTCTTTATCGACGTCTCATCCGGCGCCAGCGTCGTCCTGCTCTCCGCGCTCGTCTTTGTTGTCGTGCTTGGAGTAACCAGCCTGAGGAGCGGGCGGGTGACGGGCAGAAGTTTCACGGGCGGGGTGTGAGGCGCGCACCAAGCGCGCCGGGCCCGAAAGTGATCGTGCTAGTATGGCGCTGAGCGCGCGGCGCGCGTTCCGCCCTTTTGAATCCGAGTACCCGCGCAAGGAGA
>JAAXGS010000203.1 GCA_012271225.1 Dehalococcoidia bacterium
CCCCTCCGTTGACCACTCCATCACAGTGACTGTCACCGTGACGGACGTGGAAGAGGCGGGCACGGTGGGCTTCGATTCAACCGCTCCCAAGGTGGGCACGGCGCTGACCGCCATCCTGACTGACCCGGACGGCAGCGTCTCTGGCATCTCGTGGCAGTGGGCCAAGTCCTCCGATGGTTCCACCGGCTGGAGCGACATCACCACGGCTACCTCAGCCTCCTACACGCCGGTGGCGGGTGACATGGGCAACTACCTGCGGGCCACGGCGTCCTACACGGACAACCGCGCATCCGGCAAGAGCGCCACCGCGGTCACGGCCAGCGCGGTGGCGGCGTCGTCCGCCAACAACCCGCCGGTGATCGATCAGGCCGATCCCACCCCCATCGATGTTGCGGAGAACTCCGCTGGCACAACGGGCGTGACGTTCACTGCCGCGGATCCGGACGGCGACATGGTCACGTGGAGCCTCTCTGACCTCTCCGACAGCACGGACTCCGACAACTTCGCCATCGACAGCAGCACCGGCGAGTTGTCCGTTGGCGCCACCACGAGGCTGAATCACGAGGGACTCACCAGCTACAGGTTCTATGTCAATGCCACGGACCCCTCCGGCGCGTCCGACCAGATCACCGTCAGGATCGCAGTGACGGACGTGGATGAGCCGCCGGACGCGCCGGACGCGCCCACGATCAACGTGGTCGCCAGCGACAACGCCGCTCTCGAGGTCGTCATCACCCCGCCGGGCACAAGAGGCAAGCCCTCCATCATTGATTACGATCTCCGCTACAGAGTGTCGACGGCCTCCTCCTGGACGGATGTGCTGGGCGCTGCAGACAACCCTGCCACCACGCAGAACATCCTCAGCCTGACCCCGTACGCCCAGTACGAGATTCAGGTGCGGGCCGACAATGATGAGGGCGCCAGTCCATGGTCCGACACAACCATCGGCTGGCCGGGCGGTAACCGCGCGCCGATGCTCGCGGACGCCGCCCGCTCCGTGGACGAGAA
>JAAXGS010000204.1:0-395 GCA_012271225.1 Dehalococcoidia bacterium
CTCCGGCCAGTGCATGGTCCACCACCCCTGGTTGACCAGCTTCTTCTCAAACGCATTGATCATGGACTCCATCTCATGGTCCTCATGGTCCCATGAGAGGGCGTAGTAAATGCCGTGTCCGTCACCCTTCCCCTGAGCGTCCCATTCACGACGGGTGAACTCCATCGCCTCCCGGCGGAGTTGCTCATCCTCGGGTGAGAATCGAAAATCCATCGCCTGCCCCCTCTGCTTGACCGTCACAGTCCGCTGTATGGCGCGCCGTCCGCGCGGTCGCGTGACGGATATGCGCGCCGCCCTTTCGTCTTGCGCACAAGCTTATGGGAAGCGCCCCTGAACGGCAAGCATGGCTTGCCCGCGCGCCCGGCTCACCGCTGAACGGGCGCGTCATGCTCTAC
>JAAXGS010000204.1:475-1644 GCA_012271225.1 Dehalococcoidia bacterium
TATACTTCGGAACGCAAGGGTGAGTCTGACACCGAACGCCATCGATCACGAAGCCGCTCGAACCCTCGCTGAGCCAGCCGTAATCCCGCCAGTACGGGCAGGCGTTACGGAGCGGGCTCGGCTTGGGACTGTTTGTGTGAGGGGAGGGTCATGATCACGGCGTTCGCATGCCGGGCCGCCAAACACAGGGCGCTGCAGCGGCAAAGGAGAACGCGGGATGACGATGGCCGACAAGACACTCACGTGTCGAGACTGTTCCGGTGAGTTTGTGTTTACGACGGGCGAGCAGGAGTTCTACGCGAGTAAGGGATTCACGCGCGAACCGACCCGCTGCCCGGACTGCCGGGCGGTCCGTAAACGTGAGAAGGAGGGCGGCTATGTTGGCGGCTCCTACACCTCTGGCGGCCCCAACTCCGGACAGCCCTCACCCGGCGGCTTTGAGCACCGCGAGCGCCGCATGTACCGCATCACCTGCGCCGACTGCGGACGCGATGCCGAGGTTCCCTTTCAACCTCGAGGAGACCGCCCCGTCTACTGCTCGGACTGCTTCAGGAACCACGGCGCCACCCGGGCCTGAACCCCGCGCCCAGATATCCTCATGACCCGCCGACGCGACAACGAGCAATTCGTACGATTTGAAGACCCCGCAGGAGGACCGCCGATGATGAGCAGACTCCTGATGACGCATTTATCGAGGAATTCGTGCTTCGCCGACTATTTAACCGTGACCGCCTGACCTCCCCGCCGAAATCATCGGCAACCCCGGCCACGCTTCTCCCAACGCCCGCCACCCGTCTGACTCAGCCCCGCCGCCTCGAAAGCGAAACCGCGTCCAGCACCCCGGACGGCACGCCTCCGGCGCCCCCGACCAAACGGCGTTCGCGGCGTCGACGCCGCGGCCCCGCCCAGACAGGAGGCGCGTCCGATACGCCCACGGCGAACGGCGCCGCCCCCGGCATGACGGCAGACAAGCAGGCTGCGGAAACAGACCGCCCGGAATCGGAACCGCGCCCCCCCCGCCACCGTAGATCCGCGCCCCTCACTGCCCTCCAACCGGGGCCGCTGGAACGAACGCAGACGTTTGGAATGCTCTCCGTATCGGAACCCGTCCGCCTGGCCCTCAACGACATGGGCTATGAGACGCCCACGCCCATCCAGGAGCAGGCGAT
>JAAXGS010000205.1 GCA_012271225.1 Dehalococcoidia bacterium
ATGTTGCCCGCGCGGCGGGGTAATCAGCGCTCGATGACCGTCAGCGGCCGCTCCGCCATCCCCGCCACGATGGACATGACACCTTCCCGACTCAGCGTAGAACGCGCCCTCTCCGCTTGCCGTTGCGTCGGCAGGACGGCATAGAGCGCGGGCCCCGCGCCTGAAAGGCTGACACTCGTCGATTCACCAACCGCCCGCCGCAGGGCGTCCCGAAAACGCCCGATTCCCGGAAAGGCCCGCGCCGCAACGCCGTTGAATGTATTGATGACTCCGATACGCGAGAGCGCTCGCTCAGGCGGCGCGCCGGACTCAAGCAGGCGTCCAAGTTTCCGGGTCTGTTCGCCATCGCTGAAGTTCGACGGATCGAGCATTCGAAAGAGAACGCGCGTCTTGGGTGAGGGAACGGGCGTCTCCGGAATGACGATGACGGCCCAACACGCCGGCGGCGCCGGCAGCGCCGTGATTCTCTCTCCCCTGCCATCCGCCAACGCGGTGGAGGATTTTCCGAGAAAGAACGGCACGTCGGAGCCCACCTCCAGGGCCAGCTCCGCCAGACGCGCGCGCGGCAATCGGCTGTTCCACAGACGGTCAAGGGCGATGAGCGCCGCCGCGCCATTGGAGCTGCCGCCTCCGAGGCCCGCCGCAACGGGTATGGACTTGCGCAGCAGCACCCGCGCGCCATCCACAATGCCGCCCGCCCGCCTCAGCAACTCCGCAGCCCGCAGCACGGTATTGTCCGGAGCATCCGCCAGGGCCGGATCGTTGCACTCCAGAGTGACGGAGCCATCGGAGGAAGGCAGGGCCACAAGCTCATCGGCGAGGTCAATGGCCTGCATGACGGAGACAATCTCATGGAATCCGTCCGCGCGGCGCCCGGTCACCTCAAGGCTGAGATTCAGCTTGGCGTTCGCCGTGACGTGGATCATTCACGCCCACCCGGCTTCTGCCGCAGGAGATTCCCGGCGAGCTCATCGACGAGACGCGACCACTCTCCGATGGAGAGCGTTTCCGCGCGGCGGCGGCCGTCGATGCCCGCCTGTTGCAATCCGGCGTGGAGGATATCCGGCGCGAGGCGCAGTCCGTTGGCGAGCGCATTTCGCAGCTGTTTGCGGGGCGCGCTGAACCCGGCCCGCGACACCCCAAAGAATGCCGGCAGGGAGTGACGCGGAACGCGCGGCTCCGTCAGAACGTCCAGGCTCACAACTGCCGACTCCACGCCGGGAGAGGGCACAAAGCTGCCCGGGCGGACCCGGCGCACAATTCGCGCATCGGCATAGACCTGCGTCGCCAGCGTCAGGAGGCTTGCCCGGCCGGGGGGCGCGGCCATCTGCTGCGCCACTTCCCGCTGCGCCATGACGACCATTCGGCGCGGGGGATGGCGGGATTCAAGAAATATCCGAATGATATGTGACGCGACGTAGTACGGCAGGTTGGCAACCACGCTGTACGCCCTGCCGCCGGTCAGGTCTGCCGGGTCATGATCACGGATGTCGCCCTCTATGAG
>JAAXGS010000206.1 GCA_012271225.1 Dehalococcoidia bacterium
CAAACGCCTCCTCCTGCGCAGGAGTCCGTTCTGGAGCAAGTCTCACTTTCGCCGGAGCAACAACAACAAACGGCGCCGCCGCGGCTTGCCGCCCGGCAAATTGTCTTCATTCCTGTGGATCACGCCGCGCAGGTCCCCGAGTTCGGGCGCGCGGAGGCGCAGGACGCAGGCGGCCGCGCCCGCCTGGCCGCGCCGGCCGGGGCCCTCGCCTCCGCCTATCAGGTTCGCCTCACGGAGGTCCAACCCGTATGCGCGGAAGAGACCGCGGAGAGGACGGATATTGCGTTGTGCGTCTGCATATCCGTTGAGCTCTTTGACGTGTCCGGCGCGCCCATCCCCGAAGGTCGCTTTAATCGGGCTGCCACCCTCGATTTTCCAGTGGACTCATCTGCCGTCAGCGGATTTGAGGGCGATATAGACATCTGGCGGGAGGCACGGAACGGGGCGGTGGAGATTGACTGGCGGCCAGGCCCGGAGCATGAATGGACACCCGCGCGCCTCACCGTTCGAACGCTGGATGACGGAACCGCAATTCTGACGACCTCTGTGCGACATCCGGGGCAATACAGGGCAACCATCCGCCGGATTACGCCCCAGTCGCGTTCAGACGAACCGGCCGCGCCGCCACAGGTCCTGGATATGCGGAACTCCCTTGACGGTTCGGCGATTGCCACGCCGGCGCAATCGGCAACGATCCGTCAGGAACTGCCGACCATCCCGGAGGCTCCCTTTCCTGAGGGGAATCGGGGCCTCCGGATAGACGCTGAACCGCTGAGCCCGGCGTCCGCGCAGAGCATTGGGCGTCTGGTGATTGCGCTATTATTGGATGTGGCAGTTGTCATGGCCGCCGCCGCAATCCTCCACAGGCTGACATTTTCGCGGGCGTAGAGCGCAGGCGCGGCATGTGTAGTAAACCCACACCATCGTTGAGTTCTCGAGACGACACAAGTCGTCTCCGGTGAACGGACGCATGAGCAAGGAAGAGAAATGACCTCGAACCACATGCCCACGGAGGTAGCTATCCACGTGGCGGGCCTGCGCAAGTCCTACGGGGACTTTGAGGCGGTTCGCGGAATCGAGTTGCAGGTCCGGATCGGAGAGGTCTACGCGCTGCTTGGACCAAACGGAGCCGGAAAGACCACAACCGTTGAGATTTTGGAGGGCCACCGGAACCGCACGGACGGAACGGTTTCCGTATTGGGGCATGATCCGGAGCGGAATGAGCGCGGGTTTCGGGAGCGCATCGGCATCGTCCTGCAGGATACGAGTGTCGACCCGTACCTTTCGGTTCTGGAAACGATCAACATGTTCCGCGGATACTATCCGAACCCCCTGCCGCTCGACACGATCCTGAACGCGACCGGGCTTGTGGAACAGGCCGGCGTGAGGGCGGGGAAGCTCTCCGGCGGTCAGCAGCGGCGGCTGGACGTTGCCGTCGGCCTCGCCGGAAACCCTGAACTCCTGTTCCTGGATGAGCCCACAACCGGCTTTGACCCGTCCGCCCGCCGCGGCGCATGGGACATGGTCAAAAACCTGCAATCCCTCGGCAAGACCATTCTGCTCACCACGCATTACATGGAGGAAGCGGAGCATCTCGCCGATCGTGTGGGAATCATGATCGAGGGACGCATTGCCGTTGAGGGATCGCCTCAGGAGATTGTCCGGACGGACGCGCCAACGGTCATCCGGTTTCGGCTGCCGGACGACCTTGCGCCTCCTCCGCCCGACATCGGAGCAACACCGGGCGGCGGGGCAGGGATGTATGAGATTCAGACAACCGGCCCAACGGCGGCGCTGCACCGGTTGACGTCATGGGTTATCGAGGCTGGGCGAGAGCTGGAGGACCTGTCCGTTTCGCGTCCCTCGCTTGAGGACATCTTTATAGAGGTCACCCGTCAGGATTCGCCGGGCGGGGGCGGGGCGCAATGAACATCATCGCGCAGTCGCTGAGGCAGGCCAGGTATCAGAACAGAGCCTTTTGGCGCAATCCGCCGGCGGCCTTCTTCACCTTTGTTTTCCCGCTGATGTTCCTTGTCATCTTCAACCTGGTCTTCGGGGGCGGGGAGATTCAATACGAGGGCGGCACGGCCACCATGGCGACGTTCTACGTGCCCGGCATCGTCGTCATGGCTCTTGCCGGCACGTGCTACAGCAACATCGCCATGTACATTGCGTACAACAGGGACGGCGGCCTTCTCAAACGCATTCGTGGAACGCCGCTCCCCCCCACGGCCCTGATCGCCGGTTTGGTCATTCACTCGGTGGTGCTTGCCGTTCTGCTGGTGATCATTGTCCTCGCCGCCGGCGTCCTGCTCTACGACGTCGATATTCCGACAACGCGCATGCCGGC
>JAAXGS010000207.1 GCA_012271225.1 Dehalococcoidia bacterium
AGTATTCCGCGTCGACACGCCGTTCATCGGATCGAAAATCCGCCGCAGATTTCATAACAGAGCGTTATGTGCTGTTCCCCCGGGAAAAATCTCCAGCCCATCCTTGATGCGGATTTTTCACGATTTTAACACCACATGCGGCGCTCATGACACGGTTTCCGTCGATTATCGCCCTCATAAACGCTGTCAAGTAACGTGGCCGTGTCGGGCCTGAAAGGGATATGTGGCGAGGCGCGGGACGACCCCGGTCAGCTGTGGCGCGGGAGAGTGTCGGACGCGGTGCGGCGGGCGCTGAAGCGCTCGCCACACCGCAACAGATAGATCAGACGATGGGGGGACCGTAGGGCGGAGACGAGACCCGCCTCACATCGCGCCGTCCGCCTCCAGGCGTGAATGGAACCCCTGCCAGAACAGCGGATGAACGTACTCAAAGTCGACCTCGGCGGACAGCGCGTCATCCCCATCGTTGTCGCTGATGTAGACGGGGCGGTCGCTTGGGTGGGCCTCCAGCGCGTCAAGGAGGTTCTTCTTGCGATCCACGCTGAGGAACTCCGGAAACCCCGCGTCACGCGGGCGCAGCGGAGACGGGGAGACGATGACCACCGTATGCCCGCTGCCCTCCAGGTCATGCAGAACGGAGACGGGGATCGGCCCGTCTCCGGTGTCAAGAGTGCCGTCGACGTCAAAGCACAGCAGCGCCATTGTGTCCCTCTCCTATGTGTGGTGTCGTGATCCGGCGTGTTGGTCCGGTCAGGGCGTCGCTCTTCGGGCGCGCCCGGGTGTCATGTCGTGTCATGTCATAGTACCGCATCGATCCCGTTCCGTTCCGCGCGCCTGTTCGGCTATGCTTGCTGGAGCAATGAGAGACAAGGTGTATGAGCGGACACGCGGCCTGTCCGGCCTGATCGGTGTTGAGCCCTGACGACCGTGGTCTGCGCGGCCCTGACGCGGGAGCCGCGCGGGCCGGCTCCCGGTGGTTTCTGCTCATCGTCGCGGCATTCATTGCCGCGCTCCTCACATCCAACATCATCGCCGTCCGCATCGTCTCCCTTGGCCAGGCGCCCGTCATCGGAGACCTCATCGTCACATCCGCCCTCGTCGTCTTTCCCCTCAGCTACATCGTCGGCGATGTCCTGACGGAGGTGTACGGGTACGCCGTTGCGCGCCGCGTCATCTGGGCCGGCTTCGCGGCCAACCTGTTGATGGTGACCGCCATCTGGCTTGGCGGTTTGCTGCCGGCCGCGAGCGGCTGGGAGGATCAGGCCGCCTATGACACCATCCTCGGCTTCACGGGACGACTGCTTGTCGCCTCCTTCATCGCCTATGTCATTGGCTCATTCACCAACGCGTACATCCTCGCCCGGCTGAAGGTGCGGACGCGGGGGCGGATGCTCTGGCTCCGGACAATCGCGTCAACCGTCGGCGGGCAGGCGTTGGACACGTTCTTCTTCACGTTCATCGCCTTTCTTGGCGTTCTCTCCACCGGGGACGTGTGGCGCGTCTTCCTTGTGGAATGGCTCAGCAAGGTTGTCTATGAGACCGCAGCGACGCCGCTGACGTATGCCGTCGTGACCTGGCTCAAGCGGCAGGAGGGGATCGACGTCTACGACAGCGCGACGAACATGAACCCGCTGGCAGTGCGCTGATCGCCCGCGGCGGGCGGCCACGCGCCGCGCCGATAGTTGTACACTGAAATGAGGCGGATGGCATCCGGATCACACGGACTGGAGTCGGCAATGGCCTCGGATTCCCTGAGCGTAACGGACAACAGGACCGGCAAGCGGTACGAGGTGCCGATAGCCGACGGGGTGATCCGCGCGACGGACCTGCGGCAGATCAAGACCTCCGAGGACGATTTCGGCCTCCTGAGCTATGATCCGTCGCTGCTGAACACGGCCACCGTCCGCAGCGCCGTGACGTTCATCGATGGCGACACGGGCATCCTCCGCTACCGCGGCTACTCCATTGAGCAACTCGCGGAACACTCCACGTATCTTGAGGTCGCCTACCTGCTGCTCTACGGCGAGCTGCCCACTCGTGATCAGCTCCTGGACTTTGAGGAGGACATCCGCTACCGCACCATGGTGCAGGAGAAGGTCCGCCATTTCATGGAGGGCTTCCGGTACGATGCCCATCCGATGGGCATGCTGCTCGGCGCGATGGGCACCATGAGCACCTATTACCCGGAGTCCAAGAACATCATGGACCCGGAGTCGCGCAAGGTGCAGACCGTGCGCGCCATCGGCAAGGTCGCCACCGTCGCCGCGTGGTCATACCGCCACACGCTCGGCTACCCCTACATCTACCCGGACAATGACCTCACCTACGTCGGCAATTTCCTCAACATGCTCTTCCGGATGGTGGAGCCCAAATACGTGCCGAATCCGGTGATGGAGCAGGCCATCGACGTGCTGTTCATCCTGCACGCGGACCATGAGCAGAACGCCAGCGCGAACGCCATGCGGGCCATCGGCAGCTCGCAGGCGGACCCCTACTCCGCCCTGGCCGGCGCGATTGGCTCCCTGTACGGCCCGCTGCACGGCGGCGCAAATGAGGCCGTCATCAGAATGCTGCAGCAGATTGGCCGGGTGGAGAACGTGC
>JAAXGS010000208.1 GCA_012271225.1 Dehalococcoidia bacterium
GCTGGTCGTCGCCGCGGATGAGGGCGTCATGCCGCAGACGCGGGAACACCTTGACATCCTGGATCTGCTCCGCGTGCGCCGGGGAATAGCCGTCATCACAAAATCAGACCTTGTTGATGCCGATTTTCTGCGGCTGGTCCATGAAGAAACACGCGAGGTTCTGGCTTCAACATCGCTGGCGGACGCGTCGATTGTCGCCGTTTCAGCGCAGACCGGAGAGGGTCTGCCCGAGCTCGTTTCCCTGCTGGATGCGCAGCTGCAGGAAACGCCGCAGCGCCCGGATCGCGGCCGCCCCCGCCTGCCGATAGACCGCGCATTCGCCATTTCCGGTTTCGGCACCGTGGTCACCGGGACGCTCATCGACGGGTCACTCTCCGTCGGCTCTGAGCTTGAGATTGTGCCGGGCCGCCGCAGCGTCCGCGTTCGCGGACTGCAGTCGCACCGCCACGCAGAGTCCGCGGTTGAACAGGGAACGCGGACGGCGGTCAACCTGACCGGCGTCACGACCGATGACGTCTCCCGGGGGCAGGTTCTCACAACGCGCGGCTGGCTGAGGACGACAACTGCGGCGGACGGACGGATTCGCATCGTTGCCAATTCTCCCGGCCCGCTGCGCCACAACATGCAGGTCACCGTGCACTGGCTTGCCGCCGAGTCGCTTGCCCGCGTCCGACTCCTCGACGCGGACCGCCTACTGGCGGGCGATTCAGGCTGGTGTCAGCTTGTGCTTGAAACCCCCCTGCCCTTCGTCAAGGGCGACTATTTTGTTTTGCGGTCCACCACCGGCACCCTGGGCGGCGGTGAGATCATCGAGACGGACGCGCGGAGGCACAGGCGCAACGATCCCGACCTCATCGCGCGGCTGGAGGCGCTGAGCGCCCCGGACCCGCTGGAGGTTCTGGTTCGAACGCTTGACTCTGCAGGCCCGCTGACCCTGATCGAGTTGGCGCGCAGATCAGCGGTGTCGGAAGAGGACGCGCGGACACACATCGATCTGCTTGCGCAGGGCGGCCTGATTGTCTCCATCGGCAGCGGGGCAAACGCGCTGCTCTATTCACGGGCGGGG
>JAAXGS010000008.1 GCA_012271225.1 Dehalococcoidia bacterium
GATTGGCCGGGTGGAGAACGTGCCTGAGTTCATCACCAACATCAAATCCGGCGAGAGCGGGCGGCTGATGGGCTTCGGCCATCGCGTCTACAAGAACTATGACCCCCGGGCCCGGATCATCAAGGAGATGGCGGACAGGGTCTTTGAGGTGACCGGCCCAAACCCGCTGCTGGAGATCGCCCTGGAACTGGAGCGCATCGCGCTGCAGGACGACTTCTTCATCTCACGCAAGCTGTACCCCAACGTGGACTTCTACTCCGGCCTGATCTATCAGGCCATGGGGTTTCCGGTAGAGATGTTCCCGGTGCTGTTTGCCGTCCCCCGCACCGCGGGCTGGATGGCGCAGTGGAATGAGGGCGTGCAGGACAGGGAGCAGCGCATCTTCCGCCCGCGCCAGATCTACATCGGTGAGGACGAGCGGCCCTACGTGCCCATCAACCAACGGGACTAGGCGAAACCGCGGACTGGGCGGAGCATCCACCCGCGAAATCGTCGGCGGTTTGCCGCCCGTGAGGGGCGCGCTCGCTCAGTAAGGCCTCACTCCCCGTCCCCGTTCTTCCATGGCAGGCGGAACGGCAGCCCCTGCAAGACGTGGGCGGAGACCAGCGCGCCAAGCCCGCCGCCCAGTAGCGGGCCGATCCAGTACACATAGTGATCCGCCCAGTACCCGGAGATGAGCGCCGGCCCAAACGCGCGCGCCGGGTTCAGCGCCGCGCCCGTCAACGGCCCGCCCATCAGCGCCCCCAGCGTGATGGTCATGCCGATGGCGACGGGCGCAATCGACGCGGGGCCCTTGGAATCGACCGCCACCTGAAAGATGACGAACACCAAAAAGAACGTCAGCACGGCCTCAATCAGAATGCCGACGGGCACGGAGACATCGCCATACAAGTGGGGGACGCCGAGATTCGCGGTTTCCGCCGCGGAACCCATGGCGGACTCTGCCCCGGAGAAGATCACGCGCAGCACAACCACGCCGATGATCGCGCCAAGCAACTGAGAGCCAACATACGCGAGCGCCTGTCGTGGCGCGATTTTGCCGGTGATGAGGAAGCCGAATGTGACGGCGGGGTTGAA
>JAAXGS010000209.1 GCA_012271225.1 Dehalococcoidia bacterium
CCCTCCAGCGACATCTCCTGTCTGACGAGGGAGCCGGCAACCACGCGGGGCTCATCCGGGTTGGACAGCTCGCCGCGAGAGGCGCCGATCAGGACGCCGAACATCAACAGCGATGTCAGCAGGAGCCAGCGGCGTCGGGAGAAGATCGCGGCGCACAGGACGAGCGGAACGAGGCCAAGAACGGCAAGCAGCGGCAGGTCGACCACAAGGGTCAGGGCCAGGCCGCAGAGCGCGCCCGCCGCAATTGCGAGAAGGCGCATGGCTTGTCAGTTCACGGACACGAACGGACGGATGGCCGCGAGCGTGGCGGGGCCGATGCCGGGCACGTCAAGAAGCTCATCCACGTTCACAAAAGCGCCAACGGCATCACGCCGGTTCACGATGGCCTGCGCGACCGTCCGGCTGATGCCCGGCACCTCGTCAAGCTCATCGACGGTCGCAACGTTGATGTTGACACCAGCTCGCGTCACCGGAACCGCGTACCGCTCCCCGTCCTGAATCGGGCGTGCCAGGTTCAATGCATGGACATCGGCGGTCGCAAGCGCGCCGCCGGCCGCTTCGATTGCGTCGATCAACCGCGTGCCAGCCGGCAACAGATAGAGGCCGGGCGACTCAACCGCGCCGGTGATGTGCACTGTCACGTCTGAAACAGTCTGCTCACCCGCGAAGGGGATGTAATAGCGGTGTCCGTCCATCAGCCGCAGCGCGAGATCGATGGCGTCCACGTCAGCCTCCCCCGCCGCGCCGCCCGCGATCGCTATCGCATCGACAAGCCGCGCGCCGTCTGACAGCGTGTACGTGCCGGGCTGTTCCACCGCTCCGACAACATGGACAAAGACGGACTGCGCAGGCGTCTGAACATTGAGCGGAACGTGATAGCGCTCCCCGTCCGTCAGGCGCGCGGCCAGATTCAACTCCGTGACGTTCGCATCGTCGGCAAGGCCGCCGGCGGCGGCAATGCCGTCCAGAACACGCGATCCCTGCGGAAGCGAATAGAGGCCGGAGTTGGCGACCGCGCCCGTGAGGTGGACGACGACAGGCTCTCCGCCCTGCTGTTCCGGCACAACGTAGCTCATGCCGTCCCGCAGCACCTCCGCCATTGCCGCGGCGTCCGGGTCGGCCTTCTCCGTCAAGCCCCCCGCGGTCAGGACGGCATCGTTCAGCCGCGCATTGGCGGGAACGCCGTAGACCCCGGGAGCGGCGACCGCGCCTCCAACATGCACGACGATCTCCAGCGAGGACGGTTCAGTGTTGGGCAGTTCTATTTCCAGCGGAGGCGGGGCGAGGGCAACCTCACGAACAATCAGGATGATGAACGCCGCAACTGCCACGCCCAATAAAATCCCGCCGATGAATGACGGACGCAGTCGGGAGAGCGTGGATTCCTCAGTGCCGGTTGCGCGGGTGGCCTCGGGGGGATTCTCCATCCCGCGTCAGTGGCGGCGAGCCGTCGATGCGTCTTGTCGGATGCGCGCGCTCCCCATGAAGTCGACACGTGGCCGTTCCGCGAGAGGGGCTGAGGCGGCGATCTCAAAAGGCAGGGCGTTCACGATGGTCGCAGGCAATCAGTACGGCGGTGTCCGTGAGAACGGCGTGTATTCTGCCCCAACTGTATCATGCCGCCCCGCTCTGCGCTATCCCGCAAGACCGGCGCCGCGTCCACGCGCGGTTTCGCGGACTTCGGGGTCACGCGCCGGGCGCGGAGGCGGCGTGGCGGCGGTCCGCGTTGCTATACTGTCCGTGAGCAGCGAAAGGGGGG
>JAAXGS010000210.1 GCA_012271225.1 Dehalococcoidia bacterium
CATGATGTTCATGATGCCGATGCCGCCAACGACCAGCGAAATGCTGGCGATGGAGCCCAGGAAGATGACAAAGGCCTGCGTGGTGCTCTGCACCGCCTCCAGCACATCCTGTTGATTCCGCACCTCAAAGTCATCCTCATCAGTGATGCGATGGCGCAGGCGCAGAACCCGGCTGACCTCTCCCTCCGCCCGCTCCATGTTGTCGACATCCCCCACGCGCACGCTGATTGTGTCCACGGTAATGTCGCCCTCAAAGGATCGATTGGCGCGGATGCGCCGATAGGCGGTTGTCAGGGGTATGAGAACCCTGCGGTCCTCAAAGCTGAATGCGCCCCCGCCGCGGCTTTCCAGCACGCCGATGACCGTCATCTGCCGGTCCGCCACCTTGACGATCTGCCCCAACGGGTTGCGCCCGCTGAAGAGTTCCTCGGCCGCGTCCGAGCCCAGCACCACAACGTCCGATGCGTCAAGGACGTGGGGAACGGTGATGAAACTGCCGATATTGACCTCATATCCTCGCACCTGCTGGTACTCCGGCGTCACGCCCAGGATCTCGCCGCTTCTGGACACGGAGCCAAAGGCGTCCGTCACGGACGTGTTGCCAAACGCGCTGATCTCCGGCGCCACCTGCTCAACCGACGGCGCCAGAATGGAGTCCACCAGGGCGTAGGCATCGTCCAGCGTCAACTCGCCTCCGGAGGGAGAGATGAACAGGATATTCGTGCCCAGCCCCTGAATGGTTGACGTGACGGTCTCCTGCACGCCGCGTCCAATGGACATGAGCGAGATCACTGCGCCCACGCCAATGACGATGCCGAGCAGCGTCAGGAGGCTGCGGAGTTTGTTCGCCCCCACGGACTGCAGCGCGGACAACAGGGTGCGTTGAGGACTCACGTCGCCGCATCCTCCCGCGCGCCGGATGCGCCGTCAACCCCGGCAATCGCCCTGTTCGCCACGCGCTCATCACTGACGATGAGGCCGTCGCGCACCGTAATCACGCGCTCGGCGTAACTCGCCACGTCCTCCTCATGGGTGACGATCACGACCGTGATGCCAGACGCCCGATTGAGGGTCTGGAGGATCTCAATGATCTCCTGTCCGGAGCGGGAATCGAGGTTTCCGGTCGGCTCGTCCGCAAGCAGGATTGAGGGTTCATTGACCAACGCCCGGGCGATGGCGACACGCTGCTGCTGGCCGCCGGA